>CAIQNV010000090.1 GCA_903873295.1 uncultured Elusimicrobia bacterium | reverse complement strand
TTCAGCGTGGTGGCCCGCGAGATACGCAGGCTGGCCGACCAGACGGCGGTCGCCACCGTCGATATCGAGCACATGATAACGGAGATGCAGTCCTCGGTGTCCTCGGGCGTGATGGAGATGGATAAATTTTCGGAGGCCATGCTGCGCGGCAGCGGGCAGATAAGGAATATCGGCGTGCAGATGGGGCAGGTGATCGCCCGCGTCGAGGAGCTTATTCCCCAGTTCCAGATGGTCCGCGACGGCATGCAGTCGCAGTCGCAGGGGGCGCAGCAGATAAACGAGGCGATGAGGGTGCTCACCAGCGGCACGCGCAACACGCTGGATTCGCTGCGCGAATTCAACGCGGCCACCGAGCATATGCACGGCGCGATGCGCGGGCTGAAGGACGAGATCCAGAAATTCAAGGTGATGTCGTAACGGGCGTAAGGAGCGGGGATCGAACATGCTCATAACTTTAACGGTCGGCGACAGCAGATACGGCCTCGACTGCCGCGTTGTTGCCGCCATTGTGGCGCTGGCCGACCTTAAAAAGGCGCCGGCGGATGTCCGGGGACTGGAAGGGCTCCTCGATTATCACGGAGCGGCCGTGCCTGTTCTGGATCTGAACCGCAAAATAGCCGGCCGCCCCAGCGCCGACCATCTCAGCACGCGCATACTGCTCGTGTCCGTCCCGGGGAAGGACGGAGGGGCCGGGCTCGCCGGTCTGGTTGCCGAGCGGGTCAATGAAACCGTCGCGGAAGCACCCGGGACTGAAAGATCAAGTTCATTCTATCTTCGCGGCATCGCGCCGAATGGCGGAGCGCCGCCGCGGGACATCGACCTGAAACCATTTTTATCGGATATCTAAATGCCGCTTTTACCCGAGATAACAGCCTTGATCCATGCCGCGGGCTTCGATCCCTCCGCCTTCGGCGAGGCGGCCGTTTCGTCCGCAGTAAAAAGACGGATGGCCCTGCTTTCCTGCTCCGACGAAAAGGCCTATGCCCTGGCTCTCCGTGGCTCGGAGGCAGAATTCGAGGAGCTTGTTCTTTTGCTGGCCGTGCCGGAAACCTGGTTTTTCCGCGAACCGGAGTCGTTCGCTTTTCTTAAGATATTCGCGGCCGCCCGCGGGGCCGGCGGCGAAGGCGCGCCGCTGCGCGTGCTGAGCCTGCCGTGCTGCACCGGCGAAGAACCTTATTCCATAGCCATCGCCCTGCTCGAGGCCGGACTGGCGCCCGCCGATTTCGAGATCGACGCCGTCGATATTCACCCGTCCTTTCTGACGGCGGCCCGCGCCGCGCGCTATGACGCTAATTCATTCCGCGGGATGGACGAGGAACTGCGGCGGAAATATTTTTTAACGGAGAGCGGAAAATTTATCCTGCGGGAAGAGGTCGCGCGAGCGGTGCGCTTTGAAAAAGGCAATGCCATGGATTTCGCGGCTCTGGCGAAGCGGCGGCCCTACGACGCGATCTTTTGCCGCAATCTCACTATCTATATGCATGCCGCGGCGCGGGTGAAACTGGCGGAAGCGCTCGACCGCTGCCTTAAGCCCGGGGGCGTATTTTTCTCCGGCCATGCCGAGACCATGCCGCTGCCGAACTACCGGCCCGTGAAGCATAGCCTCGCTTTTGCCTATCAGCGGGCCGTGCTAGCTCCCGCCGCCCCTGTCCCGGGGCCTCTCCCTGCCGGGGAAACTTTCAGGACTATTTCCGCGGCGCCGCTTTCCGGCGGGAGCGTTCCGGCGCGCCCGCGTAAGGCGCCGCTCCCCGCGGTCCCAGCGCGGGAAGGAGCGCCGTGCTGGCAGCTTATCGGCAGCAAAGGCGACAAATCCTGCGACAAGCTTGCGGAGCGTGCCCATTGCCGCAATTGCGGGGAATTCGCCGTGGCGGCGAGGCGGTTCTTCGACCGCACGCCTCCTGCCGGCTACCGCCGCGAATGCGCCGAGGCTCTGGCGCAGAAAAAAGAAGAGGAACACGGCGAGGACTCCGCGGTTCTTGTTTTCCGGCTCGGGCGGCAATGGCTGGCCCTGCCCACGGGCAGGCTGATCCGGGTGCTGGAGCCGCAGGCTATCCACCGCATCCCCCACCGGGGCGGGGCGCTGCTGGGCCTGGCGGCCGTGGACGGCGAGCTGCATCTGTGCGTCGACGCGGCCAGGCTCATGCAGGGTCCCGCCGGGCGGGAAACTCCCGGAGAGCCCGCTCCCGGGGTCTGCGCGCAAAAGCTCCGCTGCATGATACTCGCCGGCTCCGCCGCGGACCAATGGCTGTTTTCGGCCGACGAGGTGGGGGGGATACTATCCGTGACCCCCGTGCAGACCCGCGGGGCGCAGGAAAGCTCCGGCGGTATGCCGGCTAAAGGCGTATTCGCGTGGAAGGACAGGCAGGTCACCCTCCTCGACGACGAATTGTTCTTCAGCGCCTTTGCGAGGAGCGTGAAATGAGCGCCGGGAATTTCATGCTGGACCTGTTCCGCGCCGAAGCGCGAAAGCACGGCGCGGCCCTGACGGCCGGCCTGCCGGGCCTTGAAAAAAAAGGCGGTTCGCCCGGGGCGCTGGAGCCGCTGCTGCTGGCCGCCCATTCCATCAAGGGCGCGGCCCAGATAGTAGGCATCAGCGCGGCGGCAAAATTGGCCCTTCTGATGGAAGATCTTCTCGCGGCGGCGCAAAAGACCCCCGTTATTGTAAATTCCGCGGCCGTCGCGGCGCTGCTGGAAGGTTCTGATATCCTGCAGAGGATCGGCTCTTCGGAAATTTCGCCCGCCGGCCTCCCGCCGCAGGAGCTGCTGGACGCCGTAGGGCTGATCGCTCCGAAGCTGGAAGCTCTGCTCGAAACGAAGCCGGAGCCGGCGGCGCAGCCCGCCTTCCCGGCCCCCGCGCCGGCCGCCGCCCCGCCCCAGGCTGAAGGCCTGAAGGTGGATCTTGCCATGCTGGGCCTGTTCCGCGACGAGGTGCAGAACCGGTGTGCGGCGCTTTCCGACGGGCTGCTGGGCCTTGAGAAAAAGGGCGCCTCTAACGAAACCGTGGAGCCGCTGATGCGCGCCGCCCATTCTATAAAAGGCGCGGCCCGCATAGCCGGGGTCAATGCCGTGGTGCAGGTGGCCCATCTTATGGAGGATTGTTTCGTGTCGGCGCAGAAAGGCGGCATAAACCTGTCTCCCTCCGCAATCGACGTTCTGCTCCAGGGCTCGGATATGATCAGGAACGCCGCGCTGTCCATAGACGACAGCACGGGCGCCGTCCCGGAGGAAATAGCTTCCGCCGGCCGGGACCTGCTGCCCCTGCTCTCCGCCGTTCTGAGCGGGAAGGAGCCGGAGAAGCCGGGTCCCCTGCCGCAGGCCTCCGTCCAGAATAAACCGCCCGCTCCGTCGGCGGGAAAAGAAACCGAAAGGGTCGTCCGCGTTTCGTCCGAAAGCATGGTGCGGCTTATGAGCCTCTCCGGCGACGCGCTGGTGCAGACCGGCAGGCTGGACCTTATTTTTGACGGACTCACGTCGCTGGGCGCCGGGAGGCGGGAGATCGGCGCGCTTATGAGAAAAGCCGGGCAGGCCCTGGAGAAAGGCGACGCCGCAGCCGCGGCCGAGACGCTCGGGCAGGCTTATGCGCTTAACGCCGCCCACAGCGGAAATATCGCGGAGCGGATAAACGATTTCGACCAGACCCGGCGGCGCATCTTTGCCACGGCCGGCCGTCTTTACGGGGAGGTTATTAAGAGCAAGATGCGCCCGTTCGCCGACTGCGCGCACGGTTTTCCCCGGATGATACGGGACGCGGCCAAGATCATGGGAAAGCGTGTGCGGCTGGAAATAAGCGGCGGAGCCACGGGCGTGGACCGCGATATTCTGGAAAAAGTGGAAGCGCCGCTTACCCACCTTTTGCGCAATGCCGTCGACCACGGGATCGAGGGCCCTGGGGAGAGGGAAAAATCCGGCAAGCCCGCGGAGGGCGTGATAAGCCTTGAGGCCTGGCAGGCCGGCGGCCTGCTGCATATTCTGGTCTCCGACGACGGAGCCGGGATCGATATCAACCGGCTGAAAGATAAGATCGTCGCCAAAAAGCTGACCTCCCCGGAGCTGGCGGCAAAGATGTCGGAAAGCGAGCTGCTGGAATTTCTTTTTCTTCCGGGCTTCTCGACCAAGGAAGAGGTCACGGAATTCTCGGGGAGGGGCGTGGGCCTCGATGTGGTAGAGACCATGTTGCGCGAGGTCGGCGGAACCGTGCTGATAGAGAACCGCCCCGGCCTCGGCACCCGCATCAGCCTGCGCCTCCCGCTTTCTCTCTCCGTAATACGGGCCCTCATCGCCGAGATCTCCGGCCAGCCCTACGCCTTCGCGCTTACGCATGTGGACCGCTGTCTCCGGCTGGAGCCGGGCGGCGTGATCGAAGAGGGGAACGCTCAGTTCGTGGAAGTCGACGGCAGAAAAACGAGGCTGCTGCCGGCCTGGCAGGTGATGGACCTGCCGGAGCCGGGCGCCGCCGGGGCAGGGGTCTGCGTCATAATCATCGCCGGCGGGCAATCGCAGTTCGCCCTGCAGGTCGACCGTTTTCTGGACGAGCGCGACGTCGCGGTCCGCCCGCTGGATCCGCGGCTCGCCCATGTGCAGGATATAAGCGCGGCTTCGGTCATGGACGACGGTTCGGCGCTGCTGATCGCGGACGTGGACGACCTGCAGCGCACGATGGAATTGTTCGTCTCCGAGGGGGGGCTGACGCTCCGCGCCGCCGGCAGCGCCCAGCTGCGCAAGCGGATCCTCGTAGTCGACGATTCCCCCACGGTGCGCGCGGTGCAGCGCCAGCTCCTGGAAAAAAACGGCTATGAGGTCGCTCTCGCCGTCAACGGCGCGGACGGGTGGTACGCGCTCCGGGCGGGTAATTACGATCTGCTTATCAGCGACATGGATATGCCGCGGGCCAACGGCATCGATCTTATAAACATGGTGCGGGCCGAGCCGGGCTTTCAGAAGCTGCCGATAATCATCGTTTCCTACAAGGACACCGAAGACGACCGCCGGCGGGCCATGGAGGCGGGAGCCAATGATTACCTGAGCAAGAGCAGTTTTCACGACAATACGTTATTAAAAAAGATCACAGAATTATTAAACGGAGCCGGGCAATGAGAATCGCGATCGTAAATGATATGCCGATCGCCGTCGAGGCGATAAAGCAGTGCCTTCAAAAATCGCCCGCCCTCCAGGTGTGCTGGGTCGCCGCGGACGGGGCCGAGGCCGTGGCGAAATGCGCGCGGGACCTGCCGGACCTGGTGCTCATGGACCTTATCATGCCCGTTATGGACGGCGTGGAGGCGACGCGGCGCATCATGCTCGAGTCCCCCTGCGCCATACTCGTCGTAACCGGCTGCATGAGTACAAATCTTTCTAAGGTGTTCGACGCCATGAGCTCCGGGGCTCTGGACGTGGTGAATACGCCCGTCCCCGGCGGGGACGGCGGCGCCCAGCTGCTGGCGAAGATCGCCCTGATAGGGAAACTGATCGGGCCGGCGGCGGGGCCCGGGACGATAGAAACTTCCGGCCTGCAGCCTTCCGCGGTCACCGTGCCTTTTCTTATCGCTATCGGCGCGTCCACGGGCGGGCCCCAGGCGGTGGCCGAAGCGCTGTCCCTGGTCCCGGCGGACTGCACCGCCGCGATCGTTATCATCCAGCACGTAGACAAATATTTCACCCAGGGTTTTGCCAGCTGGCTCGGCGAAAAGACGAGCATTCCCGTCGAGCTCGCCCGCGAAGGCGAGCGCCCTCAGGCGGGGCGCGCGCTGCTGGCCTGCACCAACGACCACCTGGTGATAGCGCCGGATACGAGCCTGCTCTATACTCCGGAGCCGAAGGATTATTCCTTCCGCCCTTCGGTAGACGTGTTTTTTAACAGCCTCGCGGCGCACTGGCCCGCCAAGGGCTCGGCCGTGCTGCTTACCGGTATGGGCAGGGACGGCGCGGCGGGCCTGCTTTCCCTGCGCAGCAAGGGCTGGCATACCATCGCGCAGGACAAGGCCACCTCGCTGGTTTACGGCATGCCCAGGGCGGCCGCCGAACTGGACGCGGCAAAAGAGATCCTGCCGCTTAAAAGCATAGCTGAATATTTACGCGCCGTGTCTAAATAGAAAAGGAGCTCTCAATATGGAAGGGACCAATGTAGCTGCCGAGATCATCGCCCGGCCGCCGGCCGAGCGCCCCATCATCGTTCTTCTTGTAGACGACCAGCCTATCGTTGGGGAGGCCGTCCGGCGCATGCTCGCCGACGATAAGAACATCAGCTTTCATTTTTGCGCCGATCCCCTCAAGGCTATCGAGACGGCGGCGGAGGTCTCTCCGACGGTGATCCTGCAGGACCTGGTAATGCCGCAGGTGGACGGGCTCATGCTCGTTAAATTTTTCAGGGCCAACCCGCGCACCGCGCAGATCCCGCTCATCGTGCTGTCTTCGAAGGAAGAGCCGGTCACGAAGGCCGAGGCTTTCGCCAACGGCGCCAACGATTACCTGGTGAAGCTGCCCGACAAGCTGGAAATGCTCGCCCGGATCAAGTATCACTCGAATGCGTACACGAACCTGCTGCAGAGAAACGAGGCCTACAGCGCGCTTGAGGCCAGCCGCAAAGTTCTGGCCGACGAACTTTCGCATGCCGGCGAGTACGTCATCTCCCTGCTGCCCGCGCCGCTCGACGGAGAGATCAAAACGGCCTGGAAATACGTTCCCAGCATGCAGCTGGGCGGGGACGCCTTCGGCTATCACTGGCAGGACGAGGATCATTTCGCCATGTATCTGCTCGACGTCTGCGGCCACGGCGTGGGGGCCGCCCTTCTATCCGTCACGGTGCTGAACACCCTGCGTACGCGCGGGCTTGCCGGCGTCGATTTCACCAGGCCCGACGAGGTGCTGACCGGGCTTAACGAGGCGTTCCAGATGGAGCGCCACAATAATATGTTCTTCACGATCTGGTACGGCGTATATAACAAGAAGACCCGCGAGCTGGTCTGCGCGAGCGGCGGCCATCCGCCCGCGGTCCTGATAGACGCGCAAGGCGGGCTGACCCAGATCGAAAAGGACAGCCTGATGATAGGCGGCTGGCCCGGAGTTAAATACGACAGCCGGACTATTGCGGTGGCGCCGGGGACCAGGCTGTTCGTTTACAGCGACGGAGTTTTCGAGATCTACAAGCCCGACGGCAAACTCTGGACTTTCGAGGAATTCATACAGGTGCTCGCCGCCCCCGGAGCGCCGGGCGGAACCGACGCGGACAGAATTCTGGCCAAGGTGACGGAAGTACGGGGCGGAAATATATTCGAGGACGACATAACCCTGCTGGAAGTTATATTTTAGCGGGCCGCGTGAGACATAAGGCATACCGGCGAAAAGCGGCCGCCGCATAGCTCTATGCGGTCTTTCTGCGGGAGCCTGCTTCCGGCCAAAGATGAAGCGGCTTGTTTCATGATCGGCCCCGGGACATCTCCACCCTGTAGAGAACTCCGGGATCCACCAGGGAAAGGCGCGCAACTTCAGTCAGCTTATAGGAGCGAAGAACCGCCTCGATCCTGTCGGCGGAGATCCCCCACGCGCCGAACTCTCCCCTCGCCAGGAGTATATCACCCAGCATATAAACGGGGACACCCTTTTTTAAATAGGCGTTCACGCGGGTTTGGAACACAAGAAGCGGATCCTGGCCGGTTCCGTAGTATTGGATGATCAACAGATCCAGCGACAACATTTGCCGCTGGGCAAAATACGGAATGGCCACTTTAAGAAATCCCGAGCTGTGGCCGGAGATCAAAATGGCGCTGGACGACGGAGTCGTTCTTTTGAGCGTTTCACAGAGCTCCAGTAACGGTTTAGCCTCCGCCCCTTCCCGGTTGGGCTGAATTACCCGGTGAAAATTGAGAAAGCCAAGGCTCAGAATAAAAAATCCCGCCGCCGCTCTCATTAAAAGATTCGGGGGACTTTGAAGCTGCGGAGAAAAGATCAGCGACGAGGAAAGAACGAAAAAGACCAGCGGGCTTGCCCAATAAAACAGATTGCCGGGCAGCCATACGCAAAAAAAGACGGTTATCCCGATAAAAAATACCAGCGGCGGCAGCACGACCGCCCGATCAAGTCTTCGCTGCGCGCGATTTATCATTCCCCGCGCGCAGACGGAGCCTGCCAAAGTCATAGCGAGGAGCCTGAGGACCAGATCGTTTGCCGGCAGGGCGGCCAGGCTTTGCGCTAAAGTGGAAAATCCTATAGGGATCGTTTTCAGGAAATGAAGATCGAACTGGCCGCTTGCGGATTCTCCGGGCACCTGTCCGTTCACCTGCCCCGACCCCCAGGTCAGCCACTCTTTCAGTCCGGCGAGCTTAGTGAGATCGTAAAACAGAACGTAGGGTAACAGTATAACTCCGGACAGGAACAAAAAAAAGACCACGTTCAGCCAATTTTGCCGGCTTCGTCTTCCCGCTATCACGAGGGCGATTATCGGAAGCAGGACGAGGTTCGCGATGTGGAGAGATATCGCCATGCCGCCCATTAAGGCTATTCCCGCCAAAAGAGGCATCCCCGGTTCGGCGGAGCGCGCGGTCAGGAGATAACAAACAGCGACGGACAATAAAGTTCCCGTAAGATACGGATCGCCGCCAGTGGCGCGAAGCCAGATAACATGGCTGAAACCGGCCAGGCAGGCGATGAGCAGGGCCCAGTTGCGGTGAATGAACTTAGCCAGGAAGCCATATACGGCCGTTATTAGAAGCGCTCCCATGCCGGTATTCAGCCATTGAATGGCCGCGTAGGAATCCCCGGTGAATCCCGCGCTCTTAAGTCCTATGAAAAAACACCTTAGGAACGGAAGCCAGAGAAAATGATTCGGGGAAAGAATAGTGGTGATCATCATTCCGGACAGCGGCCGCCGGATCGCCAGGGCGTAGAGAAGAGAATCGAAGGCGTAGATCCTGTCCTGCGTGAACCCGTACAGCAGAAAGAACACGGCGAACAGGAGCCCGCCCGCTGCCGCTTTTTTCGACGGAACGAGAAGATCCTTAAAAGTCATGAAAAAATTACGCACGACAAATGTCCTCTACCGGGGATTATCCGGCCCGTAGTGAATTGAAGCGCCTGACCTGCCTGCCCGCGCTGCTCCGTCCGCTGAAAATACGAAAATGTTCCTTATCGTTAATGGTACAAAAAACCGCCGCGTTTTTTAATTTAAAAAATTTCTCCACGCCCGCTGTCGGGACGCCCGTACGGGAAGGAACGCGGCTCGGGCCGCCGCTTGTAACGCTTCCGGAGGATAAAGGGCCCGACTTTTTGTATTATAGCGGTAGGCGGGGATCTTCGCGGAGCTTTTGACCGGAAAAAAACGCTTATGGCGCTTGACGAGTACACCTACGGCAGGATACTGGAAAGCCTGAGAGACGGCGTCATGACCCTTGACGCCTTCGGGAAGGTGCTGACCTTCAACGGCGCCGCCGCCGAGATCCTGTGCCTGAAGAAAGAGGAAGTGATAGGCGGGAAGTTCGGGGAGATCTTCCTCCCCGGGGAAGAGAATGACGCCTTCAATCAGGCCGTCCTAAACGCGATCTATGACAAGGAACTGGTGCATCATGCCCTCGTCCCCTACCAGGTCGGGGAGCGGCTGCTGACGCTGGCGGTGACGACCTCATATCTCATGGAGGCAGCCGGCGGCGGGGCGGACAGAAGATCGCTCATCGTAGTCATCAGCAACATTACCGACACGGAGCGTTACCGGATAATGGCCGCCACCGATGCCCTCACGGGAAGCCGGAACAGGGGGTACCTCATGGATACGCTGCCGCAGGAGATCAAGCGGGCCGGCCGCTACGGGCAGCCTTTTTCCCTTGTAATGGCTGATATCGATTTTTTCAAGAAGATCAACGATACTTACGGCCACCCGGCCGGTGATGCCGTCCTGAAAGCCTTTGTGCGGACCATGCAGTCCCTGTGCAGGGAAGACGTGGATTGGGTCGCCCGGTACGGCGGCGAGGAATTCATCCTGGTCCTCCCGGATACCGGCCCCGGGGGGGCGGAAGTGCTGGCCGAAAGGATACGGGTCGCCGCTTCGGAACTGGCAGTGCCTGTAAAAGGCGCGGCGGCGCGGTTCACCGCCAGCTTCGGTGTTACGGGCTTCATGGCCGGGGAGTACAGGGAGAACATTTCCGCCGACTCAATGATCTCCGCCGCCGACATGTGTCTCTATTCCGCCAAAGAGCATGGCCGGAACAGGATCGTCAGGGGCGTTTAGATACCGCGGAAAAACCGGCATAGATCGGCCCAGGCGGCGGAGGGATAAAAATATTTCGGGGGGGCGGGTTTTGATAAAGGCTCCCAATGCCGCGGTTTTACCGGATGAATAAGCTTGTTTTCAGGATAGCCGGATAAAGAGGTATGGAACGGGCGATAGCGCATCGTTTTTCCGTCTAAAAGCTTACAATCGGAGGAATCCAGATAAAAGCGGCCTATGTCCTGCGGCAGAACAAAATCGCCCGTTCCTCCGAAATCCCGCAAGGTGAAGTTCCCCTGAAACAGCAAAGTAGGAATGAGCGCCTCATAGATCCCCGTCCATCCTTTTAAATACATCCGGTAAACATGATCCAGGGCCGGAGCAGAGATCCTGAATATAGGATTAAAAGACCGAAGGGCTTTCGCCAGATCTGTTTTTTCATCGAAATGATCCAGGCGCCAAAAGAGCCAATCGGGCTCCTGTGCATAGGTGCGGATATGGGAGGTCAGAAGATCTCCGGCGCTTTCCGAAAAATAACGGAAGAAATATTCCCAATCGCCGGAGAAGCGGACATCATATTCGATGAGCCAGTAATAATCGAATTTGTGCTCCCGGGAAAATTTTATCAGGGCCCTGTCGGGTTTAAGGCATTCCGGAGAATCGGCGAAATAAGGCGCGTCCGAGAACTTCGTCTGATCCTGGTCGCTAAGGATATAATGAGGAAGAGCTAAAAACCTGCTATCTACGGGAATGCCGGGTTTCTGCTGATAAAGCAGGATACACTCCCCCAGCTCTCTTGTGGCGCGCTGTAATTTCCTGAATTCCTCATATATTTCTTCCGAATAAATATGAGTCAAGAATAAAAACACCTGATCTCTGTTCATGTTGGAAAGTTTTTGCGGGTTTTAAATAGGCCGATCGTTCGCGCGTAAGCGTCCAGTGTTCGGCGTACGATATTATTTATGTCAAAATTCTCCCTTACGAATCTAAGGGCGTTTTGCGAGATCTCCTTCCTCAGCTCAGGCCTTTGAAGCAATTCTATCGCGGCGGCGGCAAGGGCCCGCGCCTCGCCGGGCCGGATCAATGCTCCTGTCCGCCGGTCTTTAATGAGCTCCACAAGGCCGCCGACCCCGCTGGCGATAACCGGGCAGCCGCAAGCCATAGCCTCGAAAACCACGGTCCCTCCGGGCTCGTAAAGCGAAGGCACGACGCAGATCGCCGCCGACCGGTAATAATAGACCAGTTCCCGCGTGGATAAAGAGCCCAGATAAATAATCCTTTCCTTCCCGAAAGTCCCGGTTAAATATTGTGACCAGGTTTGCCGGCTGCCCGGGCGGTTATAATCCTGGCCCGCCAGATAAAATCTGGCGTCCGGCAATTCTTTCAGGATCAAAGGAATGGCCTGCGCGAGCACCTCTATGCCTTTGGACTTCTCCAGTCTGCCCGCGAAGAGGATCGTCCGGTCTTCCCTGGAGGCCTCTGCCGTATTAAAAGCAGTTAGATCGACGCTGATGGGAATAAGCTGCACAGCCCTTTCTTTTAACTCCCAGGCCTTCCGTACGAAATCGATATAGGCTTTAGAAACTCCTGTCACAAGGTCCGCGCCGGAAAGCTGTCTTCTGAATAAGGACCAATAAAAATAGTTTTTAGGCCATTTTTTTAACAGCCCCCGGTCAAACTCGTCTTTAAAACCGGGGTAACCGTGAAGCCTTACGCTAACAGGGACTTTGCGTCCGGCCATATAATCCCAGGCGTCTATTCCCCAATCGGTGGCTTCAATTATGTCGAGGGCGTGTTTATCGATCAAAGCGGGGAGAATTTTGCTGATAGCTCGTCCGTAGCGCCACGTAAACAGAGGAAAAACCTGTTCTAATAGCCGCGACCCCCTGAATAATTCCTCTTTGAGATCGAGCTGATGGATAAAAATTTTATCTTCAAAGCCGGTAAAGTCCCTCCGTCCTCTCCCGGTCATGCTGACGATATGCACAGTGTGCCCCAGTCCGGCCAGGGCTCTTGCCATATTGTAAACATAGCTTTCCGTCCCCGCCTGATTGCTGAAGGAACGGATCAAATAACAAATATTCATTTTTGAAAAGGCGCTTTTTATCTCACTGGTGCGCTATTTAGAGAATTTAACCACCAGCGCGTGGGCGAGGCCGAAGTCGTTCTTTTTCACGCCCGGATACGGCTTAGAGTCGTATTCCTCTGAGGCGGTTATCCTGAAAGCTACGGAGTCTTTCCAGACTTTAAGCTCCAGAAAAGTTTCGGAATACACTCTGTAATCGGCGGTGTCGGCTATCCTCGGTGCATAAATTATGTCTGCGTTCAGCTTGACCGTATCGGTGAGAGCGGAGGAAAAAGTGGCCCTGGCCGTGCCGCGGAAGTCCCTCGATATCGTGCCGCCGTTGTCCTCCTCGTATTCGGGCGTGAGCCCGGCGCTGAGCATAAGCGGCTTGAGGCCGCCTTCAAGGAAATTGTGAAAGCAGACGCCGGCGGTGTTGGTCATGCGGTACTTTACGCTGCGGAACCTGTTGTGACTGTGCGTGGTCTGCAGGAAAAGGTTCAAATGCGGTTTCCGGGCGTAAGCGTATAAGAGCGAGCCTTTGGATTTATCGGTCATCGCCACGTCGCCGTATCTGACGTAATTATCGGAAGCCTGCACGAAAACGGAATGCCCGGCCGCCGGCTTCCAGTCGAATTCCAGGCCGCCGGAGAGGCTGAAGTTCTTAACGTTGCCGTTCAGGTAGCCGCCGCCCAGCGTCATGTCCAGGCCATAGAGCTGGTGCGGCTGCCAGGCTTCGGGAGGCCGCACCCGGAGGTCTTCTGTACGCGTGAACTGCGCCAACGCCGTGCGGCCCGATATGGTTAATAATATAAAAACCAGTAAGAGTTTCCTCATTACATTGTTCTCCCCGGAGCTGTCTTCTATGTATATTTTACCAATAAGAAAAATGCTTCGGACACCAAATGCCCAAAAACGCGCTGCGCAGGCCCATCGCCTGCGGCTTCCGGCCGGGCGGAGCTTTTAGGCCCCGCCATGGCGAAATAAGTCTAGCGGCCGGGCGGCATCCTTGGGGGGGGCGGCGGAGCCGGGTTCATCGGGCGCTCCGAAGTGGCTTTCGCCAGCTGCTTTTGAACCTCGGCCATGAGGAGCTCGGGGTCCGTGGGTTTCTTCAGCACGGAGACGTTGGTCATGCCGGAAATATCGCCGAGAGCTTCCGGCTTGCCGGTGGAGAAGATTATCGGGACCATGTCGTGCTGCGCGCGCAGGGTCTCGTAAACCAGCACGCCGCCGCCGCCCGGGATGTTAAGGTCCTGCAGGATCACGCCGGCCTTGAACTCTTGCTGGGCCGCTATCGCGTCAGGGGCTGTTTCAGCCGTCCGTACCTCGAAACCCGCGTCCTCGAAAAATTCCTTGGAAAAATCCACTATCGCCGGAATATCGTCCACCACCAGTATCTTGGGCATAGCTGTTCCTCTGTCTGTGTTAGTAATCCGCTATCCCTTAATAATACAAAACCTGAGCCGCCTTTTCGTGTTTATGGTCCGGAAAGTTGATAGAATTAGTGCTGTCGGGAACGACGCGTGGTACAGCTTTCAGCAGGAATCGCTCATAGATGAAAATAATGGACAGGCGCGGGCGCGGGCTCACTATAACCGTATACGGCGCTGACGGCGCGGCCAAGGGGCTGAACGCCGCGGCGCTGGAGGCGGCGCTGCGCGTAAAGCGCGCCCTGCCGGGCAAGCCGGAACTCTGCGCCCGGGCTATTGAAAAAATACTGGGGCTGGCGCCGGTCCGGCTGGGACTCCTGCTCTGGAACGGTGAGAAAATACTGCTGAACGCGCCCGCCGATCCGGGAAATTTCCTCTGCGAATTGGACGGAATAATAATACGCGACCAGTATAATGCCGGGAGCCTGGCCGGGAAGACAGTAGTGGACGCCGGGGCGAATATAGGCTTGTTTTCCCTGTATGCCCGGGCTCTCGGGGCGAAAAAGGTCTATGCTTTTGAAGCCGTGGCCGAGACCTGGAAAATTTTAAAGCTCAACCTCGCGCTTAACGGCGCGCTTAAGACCGTGAAGGCGGTAAACGTCGCGCTGGGCGCGGAAAAAGGCGCGGCGGAGCTGAAGTTCAATACCCGGGGTGAAGGTTCCTCCATGATAGCCTGCGGCGACGCCGGGGTAAACCGGGACATAACCTACACGGGGCGGCGGAAGGTAAAGGTCGCCCCGCTGGACGGCCTGGTGAAAGGGCGCGTGGATTTTATAAAGATAGACGTGGAAGGCTACGAGAAGAACGTTCTGCTGGGCGCGGGGGGGATAATAAGGAAGAATAAGCCGGTTCTTTCGCTGGCGGCTTATCACAGGCCGGCCGATAAGAAGGCGCTGCCGGAAGTTATCCGCGGCCTCAGAGGCGATTATATAATAACTCTGAACACTTTCGCCGAGCACGATCTCTACTGCGAATGACCGGGCGCCTGGCTTTGGCTTTGCTTTTGCTGCCGGCTCTGTCCGCCCGGGCGGGAGAGCCGAAGGCTTCCGTTGAAATAACCGACCGCTACGGAGCGCCGCTGCGCGCCTACCCGGCCGGCGCGTCGGCCGCCTGCTCGCCGGTAACACTTCAGCAAATTTCTCCCTGGCTCGTGCTCGCCACCGTGGCGGCCGAGGATAAGCGCTTTTTCCTGCACCCGGGGGTGGATTTTCGCTCCGTGGCGCGAGCCGCCTGGCAGAATTCCCGGAAAGGCCGCGCCGTGTCCGGGGCCTCCACCATAACGCAGCAATTGGCCCGCGCGCTGGAGCCGCATCCCCGCACCTTTCTGGGCAAGCTCTCCGAGATGGTCTTCGCCTTCCGCCTTGAGGCCGGGCACACCAAGGAAGAGATCCTGGAAGGCTACTTTAACGGGGTTTCCTACGGCCCGCTGCTCACGGGTGCGGAGGCGGCTTCGCGCGACTATTTCGGCCTGCCGGCGAAAGATCTCAGTCTGGCGCAGGCCGCGCTGCTGGCCGGGCTCCCCAAATCCCCGGTCAATTACAACCCGCGCAAAAATCCGCGCGCGGCTTTCGCCCGCCAGCGCCTTATCCTGCGCCGCCTGCTGGACCTGGGCCTGACCGGCGAGGAGAGCTACCGCCTGGCCCTGGCCGAAAATATCTCCGTCAGGGAAAAGGAGACATATTTCGAGGCTCCGCAGTTCTGCGACTATGTCCTCAGGCGCTCCGGCGCAGGGAAGATAAAAACGACCCTGGACCTCCGCGCCCAGCAAGCCGCCGCGGAGGCGCTTAAAAACCGCCTGGCCGCGCTGGGGTCCAGCCATCATATCACCAACGGCGCCGCGCTGGTCATCGACAACGCCACCGGCGGCATAATAGCCTGGGCGGGCTCCAATGATTTCTTTGATTCCGTCAATGCGGGGCAGGTGGACGGGGTGACGGCCCCGCGGCAGCCCGGCTCGGCGCTGAAGCCTTTTCTCTACGCGCTGGCTTTTTCAAAAGGCGCCAGGCCCTCCGATCTAATAGAGGACTCGCCGCTTTACGCGGCCGGCGGCCACGTCCCGCTTAATTACGACAAGACTTACCACGGCACGGTGCGCCTGCGCGAAGCCCTGGCCTGCTCCTATAATATTCCGGCCGTGCGGCTTGCGGTAAAGACCGGCCTGGCCGCTTTCCTGGGAAAACTCAAAGATTTCGGCTTCGGATCTCTGGACAAGTCCGCTGAATTTTACGGCGAGGGTCTGGCCCTGGGTAACGGCGAGGTGACGCTGCTCGAGCTGGTGAACGCCTACGCGGCGCTGGCCCGCGGCGGGGTGTGGCTGCCGGCCCGGTTCGAGCTTGAAAGTTCAGCCGCTCCGGCGCGCCGGGCTATCGGCCGGAGCGAGGCCTACCTTGTTACCAGCATCCTTTCGGATAATTCCGCGCGTGCT
This sequence comes from uncultured Elusimicrobia bacterium, assembly GCA_903873295.1. GTDB lineage: Bacteria > Elusimicrobiota > Elusimicrobia > Elusimicrobiales > UBA9959 > UBA9959. The sequence continues at coordinate 47,164 of CAIQNV010000090.1, read as the reverse complement.
CCGGCCTTCGGCGTGAATTCGGCTTTCAGCCTGCCTTTCGACTTTGCCGCCAAGACCGGCACTACTAAGGATTACCGCGACAACTGGGCGGTCGGCTATACCCCGGAGTGGACCGCCGGGGTCTGGGTGGGTAATTTTGACGGCAGCCCCATGCGCAGAGTATCCGGCATAAGCGGCGCCGCCCCGGCGCTTAAAGAGATAGCGCTTGCGCTGGAGAAGCTGTACGGCTCCACTCCGTTCAGGCGGCCCCCGGGAATTAAAACGGTGCAGGTCTGCCCGGTCTCGGGCCTTCCCCTTTCAGCTTTTTGCCCGGCTTCGATGGCTGAGGTCTTTGCCGCCGGGAACCTGCCTTCGGGCCAATGTGCCGAGCATCTGCCCCCGGCTGAACGCGCGCTCGTCCCCGCCGCGATAAAAATTTCAGTTAAATTCCCCGCTGATGGCGATATTTTCCGTCTTGACCCCCAAACCCCGCGCGCGGCGCAGGCGCTTTTTTTTAAGGCTGCCGGAGCGGAAGGGGAAATAACCTGGAAGGTAGACGGGGTTGAACTGACGGAGAGGGGGAAAAGCGCGTCCTGGCCCCTTGAGCCCGGCCGCCACAGCGTTTTTTTCACCGCCTTGCAGAACGGCAAGCCCTTAAAATCAAAACTTGTCAGCTTCTCTGTAATAGAATAGGAGTTTATCCAGGCGTTTTAGCGGCCGCTCACGCCGGCCGGGTAGATCCTGTAGTTTATTTTATAATTCGGGACAAAAGTGACATCCCCGCCGTGCACCGGGCCTATGGCGGAGAGCAGGAAATAGCCGTCGTCGGCTCCGCTCCAGCCGAAATTGAAATGGAAGTAAAATTTATGCGGCGCATCGCCGGGCGCGCCGCGGTTCTCATAGCCGTCGCAGACGAAAGCGTGGCCGGCCGGCTTAAGCGCGTTGAACTGCACAGGCCGCCCTGTATAGTCCGGGGGGATCCCCGCGTCCGGGATAGTATCCAGCTCCTCTTTCAGGACGAGCGCCGACCGCGCCAGGCCGGACGGGCCTATGAAATCGTCGCGGTATTCGGCGTTGTAGCCGAAATAGCCGCGCAGGGCCCCGGCAATATCTCCCTGGTAGGCGAGCGAGGGCTGTTCCCCGGCGTGATATCTGGTCCCTATCGACGCGCCGGCGTGCCGCAGGGCCAGCGCCACGGCGTCGATCTCCTCCGGCGCGGAGGCGGACGAAAGAGCGCGGGGCATAAGCTCCCAATCGTACAGGGCGGAGCCGAAGTCAATTCCGTCGTGCGAACCGGAACCCCGCCGGGGGTGCTTCCAATGCCACATGATCTGCGTCATTGAGACAGCCCCGCAGCCGGCATGCGTAGGCCGCCCGCCCTCGGGCGGGGCGAATTTATTGTAGGGCGCGTCCTGGCCCCAGGCGTTTGCCTTCCCGTCTCTTGCGAGCAGGGGGCCGACGGTCTCTATCGCTCCCCTGGTTTTTTTGCCGGCGGCGGTAGCGCGGAGCTCGTTCCACTGAGCCTGTATTCCCGCGTCCTTGTTCAAAGAGCGCGCCGCCAGCTCTATCTGGGTTCTGTAGGAAGAAACTATTGCTTTAAAGGCCGGAGTTGTTCCGCTCTCCTCAATTTTGCCGGAGGGGGAGTAGCCAAGGACCGGATACGCGAGCTCATTCCCGCCGACAAGGACAAAACCGCCGCCTTCCAGGTTCACGATGTAAAGCGCCGCGGGGCCGTCGGTTCTTTCGGGCGTGATATTCTTTATCCCTGCCCCCGGCGACCTGTCCGGCCACTGCCGGCCCGCCCAGCTGAGCGCTATGGTTTCCGCTTCGGCCCGGCCGATCCAGGCGGCAAGAGCGGAGGAATCAGAAAACAAACCGGCGAAAATAATAAATCCCGCCAAAAGAATATTTCTTGTCTTCATTAAATTTACCCGACGCTCTTCAAACGGCTCTTCAGTTTTGCCGCCATTCCGCCAGAACCGAGTTCAGCCAGTCAAGTTTTGTATCCACGCGGGTTTCCGCTCCCGACCCGGTGCTGCAGTCGAACGAGGTCCTTGAGGCTACGCCTGCCGCGAACGAGCGCCCTTCGTTCTCAATAAACAGGGGTCCTCCGGAGTCGCCGGAGCAAATAGAGGAGTCTCCGCCTATATTTATCGTGCGCGCGTTAACTCCGCGCAGCCTGGTCGAACCGATATTCTTAACCCAGCCTTTGCCTTTTTTAGTGGAGCCGTAACCGACAATGACCCCCTGCCGGCCGGTCTCCGGAGCCTGCCTGTTCAGGGCGTACGGCGCGATCCCGGCGGAGGCTCCCGGAGGAAGCAGGATAAGCCCCATATCCACCGCGTCGTAAGCCCCGCCCCCCTGCCAGGCCGGGTGCCACTGCGCGGCCAAAGCCCCGTCCGAGATAAGTCTGGCCGCGCGCGGATCGCCCGCCGCGGGCGCGCTTGAATAGGCCACGCCGGCCCAGACGGCGATCTCAGCCGGGTACAAGGCGTAATCTTTTTTTGAATAGGCCGAAGAAAGATTGAAAATACAATGCCCCGCGGTCAGCACTACTGCGGGAGCGATAAGCGTGCCCGTGCAGAGTTTGGGGCGGCCGTCGGAAGTATAGTTACGGAATTGCAGAAATACGACCCCTTCGTATTCCCCCGGCAAAGCTTCCCTGAAATTGCCTACGATCCTGCCGGTCTCTTCCATGATCGGTCCGGCTGCCGTGGCCGGTTCATCGAACCGCCCGGCCTCGGCGCTCAGCAGCGCCGGAAACATAACTAAAACGAGCAAAAGTTTAGATATCATGTAAATCCCCGGCGTCTTATGAAAGCCGCTGAAACGCTTTTCCCCGGAGCCGCAGGAAAAACAACTACCTCTGCCTATAATAATACAAAAAGCAGCGTCCGGGAGGGGCGGCTATAACCGGCGGCTTTAAATTAATACAATGATAGCTCAGGAGGGGAGCGCGGGGGCAAAACAGTGCCGGAAACATTTAATGAACCATATGTTCGATAAAAAAATATATCTTCAGAGGCGCGACAAGCTGAGGCGGAAGCTCGGGGACGGCCTGGTGCTTCTTCCCGGAAACCGGGAAGCCCCGATGAATTATCCCGACAACGCTTACCATTTCCGCCAGGACAGCGATTTCTCATATTTTTTCGGGATAGACCGGCCCGAGCTCGCCGGGCTGATAGATTGCGGCGGGGACGGCGATATGATCTTCGGCGACGAGCCCGGCATCGACGACGTTATCTGGACGGGGCCGCAGCCCGCCGTTAAAGAGCAGGCGTTAAAATGCGGCGTCAGGAAAACTTTTCCGTTCGCTTCTCTGCGCGGCTATGTTGCGCGCGCCGCGGCAAAAGGCGGAAAAGTGCATTTTGCCCCGCCCTACCGCGGCGAGACCAAAATATTGCTTGAAGAACTGACGGGAATAGGCGCTTCGGAGCTCCGGGACCGCGCCTCGCTTGAATTGATCAGGGCCATAGTTTCCCTCAGGGAAATAAAAGAGTCCTGTGAGATCGCCGAGCTGGACCGGGCGGCCCTTACGGGCTATAAGATGCATACCGCCGCCATGCGGCTGTGCCGGCCGGGCGTTTATGAAAGAGAGATCGCCGGCGCGCTCGAAGGCATTGCCCTGAGCGAAGGCGGCTTACTTTCATTCCCCGTGATCTGCAGCCAGCACGGGGAAACACTCCATAATCATTATCACGGCGACAAGCTTAAGGCCGGCAGACTGCTGCTGGTCGACGCGGGCTGTGAAACGGACACTCTTTACGCTTCGGACAATACAAGGACGCTGCCCGTGAGCGGCAAATTCACCGGCAGGCAGAAGGACGTCTATAACATCGTCCTCAAAGCGCTGGCCGACACCTCCGCCCTGGTCAGGCCGGGCGTCACCTATAAAGAAGTTCACTTTAAAGCCGCCGGAATTCTGACCGAGGGGCTCAAGGAGCTGGGGCTTATGAAGGGGAGGGTGCAGGATGCCGTAGAGAACGGCGCCCACGCGCTGTTCATGCCGCATGGCCTGGGGCATATGATGGGAATGGACGTCCACGACATGGAAGGCCTCGGCCAGCTCCACGTCGGTTATGACGAAGCCGTAAGGCCGCTCGGGCAGTTCGGCGCGGCCTCCCTGCGCCTCGGCAAAGAGCTTAAGGCCGGCTTCGTGCTGACCAATGAGCCCGGCTGTTATTTTATCCCCGCGCTGATCGCGAAATGGCGCAAAAAAAGGATAAACCGAGACTTTATTAATTTTGACAAAGTTGAAGAATATCTCGGCTTCGGCGGCATCCGCATCGAAGACAATCTGCTCGTTACTAAAACAGGCAGCCGCATTCTAGGCAAAGCGATCCCCAGAACCGCGGAAGAGATAGAAAGCCGGATGGCCGAATAACCCGGGAATCGCGAAAAGGCGAACAGGTTCCGGGAGACTTTTCACGGGGTGGTGGAGCGCAATAACGCTAAAGCTGAACAGTTCTAACCAATAACGGCAAAGCATGAAAACCGGGCAGGCGCCAGGTTTTTTTGCTTTCCTTGCCGCGCACCGTGGGATAAAGGGCCTATGTAGTGATAGCCCAAAAGATATTGTTTTATAGGTACTTTCGGCTCATACGGATACTTCGTGATTTTTGATTGAATATATTCAGCGGTTAAGCCGACCGCAAGGATATTCGATGAAAATTCATAACTATTTATTGGCCGCGGTCTTTCTCTTTTTAGCTTCCGCCTCTTTCGCTTTCGACCTGCCGGGCCTGGATAAGGTCCCCGGAGACGCGGTTCTTCCTGTCGTAACCCTGCCGTACGCGGCCGGCGCCGAGGTTGTCGGTTCGCCGGAAGCCGCTGCCCGAATAAACCTGGAGGCCCTGCGCGCGGAGGCCGCCGCGGACCCGGACAGCTTTGTCGATGAACATACTCCGGCGGAAGTCGGGCTGGTCTTCGGCCTGCCGGCCAACGACGAAGCGGAGGCGTACGGTTTCGCCGGCTCACGCTATATGATCAGCAACGCGCTGGCGCAGAGCGCAACCGTGCAGGTCAGGATAAACCTGGGCACACAGCGGCTTACTGTGACCGGTCCCGGAGCAGCAAAGGTTTTTAAGATCTCTTCAGGACTGGCTCCTGAGCACGGCACTCCCGGCAGCGGCAAGTGCTTTGCCCCGGATTTTATGGAGACCATGCACTACTCAAGCCTCTACAACAAGGCGCCGATGCCTAACTCTATCTTCTTTAACGGCAACATCGCCCTGCACGGCACCGAGGCCGAGAAGCTGCTGGGCCAGCCGGCCTCGCACGGCTGTATCCGCCTGTCCAAGGCGGACGCCAAGACCCTTTTTGATATCGTAAAAGCCAACGGCAAAGCCAACACCAGTATCTGCGTCGAAGGTAAAACTCCTGTAATATAAGCCGCGCCGTAAAATAAAAAAGCCCGCGCATTTGACGCGGGTTTTTTTATTTATAAGTATTGCCAGATTAACTTATTTGCTGTTTATGATCAGGTCTCCGGAAGTCGTTTTCGCCTTTATCTTGAAGGCGGCGGCGGGATCGTTCACGATATTGTTCTTCTGGTCGCCCGAAACCGAATGGAACGAGGCATCGGCTTTTGCCCCTTTGGGGAAAGTGAGCTCCAGATCCCCGCTGACGGTGTCCAGGCTGAAAGCGCCTTTCTGCGGGGCGCTCAAAATATCAATGGCGATCTTGCCGCTGACGGTGTCGGCTTCCAGTTCCTCGGAAGACTTTATGCTGCCGGAGACGTCCCCGCTTGTGGTGTGAAAGCGCATTTTGCCGGCCGCCTCCGAGAATTTAAGGTTTCCGCTTACGGTGGTAAGTGAAAGCGCGCCGGGGCCCGTGATAGTGACGTCGCCCGACACGGTCTTTCCCGTTACCGGACCGTTCAGGCGTTCCACTGAAATATCGCCGGAGACGGAAGCCGGGTTCACTTCCATGCCGACCGGCGCTTTTATCACGTACTTCGCGCAGGACTCTTTATTGGAACCGAAGGAGAATATCTTCCGGAATTTTGTATTCTTCGCTTCGAAATATACGGTATTTCCGCGCGTCTCGGCGATCAACTCGCATTTTTCAGGGTCATAAGTGATGTCGGCGCTTACGGCGCCGCTGGCGCCCGTGGTAATGGCGATATCGCCGTTGATAGATTTAACCGACAGCAGCGTCCCCTCACCGGCTTTGAAGTCCTTGTGGACCGTGGAAACGGCCGCCCCTGCTGAAAGCGGCAGCGTGAAGGCCAACAACAGCGCCAATTTTAATTTATTCATTATTCCTCCCGGATATACTGCCCCGCAGTCTGATTTTACAATTATAGCGGTACGGGTGTCGTTTGGCAACCAAAAAGGTTCTTCCCGGCTCAAGACGGGGAGCTTATTTCTATTTCAGGGGGGATTTCCCGGCGCGGTTTGGAATTCTGCTTGCGCGCGGACTTCCAGCCTTCCCACTGCTCCAGATCTCCGAAGAAGCCGTGGTCGCCGCCTTCGAGCGCTATCAGCGCGCCGCAGACCCGGTCCAGCAGGTAGCGATCGTGCGTCACCAGCACCAGCGCGCCGGGAAAATCCTTTATGCTGTTCTCGAGGACTTCCAGCGACTGTATGTCCAGGTCGTTGGTGGGCTCGTCGAGCAGTAGCAGGTCGGCCGGCTGAAGCATCAGCCGCGCTATCAGCACGCGGGACTGCTCGCCGCCGGAAAGGCGGCTGAGGGGGAAATCCAGCTGCTCCGCGCGGAACAGGAAGCGGTGCGCCCATTTGTTGACGTGGATGAAATTCCCCTGGTACTGCACGTTCTCGCCTGCCGGGCACAGGGCCCTGCGGAGAGTAACGCTCAGGTCCAGCTGGTCCCGGTGCTGGTCGAAGACCGCGATCTTAAGGTCCTCGGCCTGTTTCAGCGTGCCGGCGTCCTGCTTGAGCTCGCCGGTTATCATCTTAAGCAAGGTGCTCTTGCCGCTGCCGTTGGAGCCCAGCAGGCCCAGCTTGTCGCCGGGGCGCAGCATGAAATCCAATTTATCGAAAAGCTTGCGCCCGCCGCGGGTCTTTGAAATACCCTCGGCGTGAACCAGCTTCTTGGTCTGCCGGCCGCTGGCCGAAAAATTTATGTTCGCCGAGCGGTTCTGCGAGTTCCTGTATTCCAGTTCCGAAAGCTCGGCTATCAGACCGCCGGCCCTGTCGATGTGGGCTTTCTGCTTGGTGGCCCTGCCCCGCGCGCCGCGGCGCAGCCACTCTATCTCGGCGCGCACGACGTTGCGCATCGAGTCTTCGCGGGAAGATTGGGCGTCGAAGAAGGATTCGCGGTTCTCCAGGAATTTGCTGTAATTGCCCACGCTGTTGAAGTGGCCTTCGGGGTAGCGCTTGTCCAGCTCTATCATGCGGTTGCAGACCCGCTCCAGGAAGCGCCGGTCATGCGTGACCACAAGGAAGGAGAAGCGCAGCCCGGACATGAAATTTTCCAGCCACAGCACGCCTTCCAGGTCCAGGTGGTTGGTGGGCTCGTCCAGCAGCAGCAGATCCGGTTCGCGTATTACCTGCTCGAGTATGGCCAGCCGTTTGCGCCAGCCTCCGGACAGTTTAGCCACCTGCTGTTCGGGGTCGGTAAAGCCGGCTTTATCCAGCACGGTCTCTATGCGGGAATCCGCCTCGTAATCTTCCAGGCCCAGGCCGTCCAGCGCCCGCGCCAGCTTTTCCCGCACGGTGAAGCCTTCGGGCTGGACTTCCGAAAATTCCTTCTGGGGCAGGTAGCCCACGCGCAGTCCCCGGCGCGGCGCCAGGCTTCCTTCGTCCTGGGTTTCCAGGCCGGCCAGTATTTTAAGCAAAGTGCTTTTGCCCGTGCCGTTAGGGCCGATAAGCCCGGAGTGTTCGCCCTCAAAGAGGCCGAAAGAAAGGCCCTCAAAGAGAGGTCTGGTACCGAAACTTTTGGAAAGATTTTGACAACTTATGAGTATAGCCATAGAAGTAATATGTAAAGTATAACAGTAATACAGCGGCAGCCGTATTATTTCGTGTCAACGCTCCCGGCGGATGGCTGCTCGACGCTCCCTTAAGGTGCCCCTCGCGGCTATTAAAAAGCACCGGCCGGCTTTGGACTAAGAGTTTGTATAATAATCAGATAAATATGGAACCAGAATTGGAAAGACCAGAGATGCAGCCAAGGCCGGCTTCATCGCCCGGCGGCGCTCCGAGGCCGGGCCCCGGCGAACGCGTCCCCATGCCTGCCGGGCCGGGCAGCGGGCGGGGCCGGGCCGGCGAAAAGAGCGTCAGCCGCTTAGGGCTGGCGGCGTTGGCGATATTCTCTGCCGGGCTGGCGGTCGTCATAGTCTTCAAGGGGGATTTCCGCAAGGCGCAGCCGGCCGCGCCGGAGGTAACAGCGGCGGTGCAGGTCAGCGTGGAAGCTCCCCGGCCCAAAGCGCCGTCGGTGCCGTCTTTGTCGGTGGCGCCTCCGTCCGAGGCGCCTTCTTTAGGGACGCCGGGAAGCCCGGTTGAAACTATTACCCCGGCGCCCGGCTTTTCCAGCCCGCTGCCCTTTTTTAATTCCGAAGAAAATGAAGGTGTTCCAAAGGTCTCCGCCCTTCAGCCGTATAATAATAGTCCAGTGCCCTCCCAGCGGTCCGCCACCTCCGGGACAGTGCTTCCGGCCGCGGGCCAGTTGACCCCGCGTCTGCAGCCGGCGGCGGGCGGCCAGGCAGGCTTATCCCGAGGGCTTACCGCGGCGGCTTCTCCGGGCCCCTGCCCCTCCTGCGAAGGCGCCGTTCCAGGCACCAAGACACGCGCCAACGCGCTTCAGGGCGGCAAAACTTATCAGCAGGACGAGATCTCTACAACCTATATGGGTCTCTGCGAGGGGAAGCACGTTTACGATTACGTGAACCTTACCACCAACATGACGATAGGGATGAAAGTGGTCACCACCGGCGGAGAGGCCTGGACCTTCACGCTGAAGCCGGGCCAGAAAACGAGCCTTAAAAGTTCCACCGAGTTCACAAGCGGCACTTTCGAAGCCTACAGGATAAGCGAAGTAATGAACTGACATGAGCCCTGAACCGGAAAAAGCGGCCGCCGCCCGGAAAAGCGAAACAGCCGCCGGCCCCGCGCCGGTTCCCGTCCCTTTCTTCGGCGGGAAGCCGGAGCGGAAAGGCCCCGGGACGGACGGCCCGGGCGAGCCCTATACGCCGATGCCGGATTTCTCGCGGCCCGCCCGCCCGCGGTGGGTGTACGCGCTGGCCGCCCTTCTGCTGGCGCTGGCCGCGGCGGCGGGGATGCTTTTCCTGCGCGAACGCTCCGCAGTGCCGGCCGCACAGCCGGCGCCCATAGAGGCCCCCGCTGCGCCCGGTGCGCAGGCGGGGAACTGAAATGAAAATGAACCCGTTATTCATGCTGATGGTCGTGCTGGGCATAGTGACCGGCATGTATACCGTCTATAATATCCTCCCGGTCAGCATGCCGGTAATTTTCGTGGGAAGCCTGGCCGGCTTCTTCATACGGCTCAACCAGGTTTTACAAGAGAGAAAAAAGCAGATCGACGCCGCGGCCGCCATCGACTTCCCGAAGCTGCGCGCCATGCAGTTCGCGCACTACGCCGGCTGGATCAAGGAGAACGTCCGCGGTCATGACGACGTCACCGACCACGTCGTTGCCCACATACAGCAGGGGCTCGCCGTCGCAGCCCCGGGCCAGGTGCTGGGAGCCTTCCTGCTGCCGGGGCCCACCGGCACCGGCAAGACCTTCCTGGCCGAGATGGTGGCCAAGGCCCTGTACAAGGACAGCGAGCCGCTGCTGCTGTCCATGAGCCAGTACAAGGCGGCGCAGGACGTGTTCACGCTGATCGGCCCGCCGCCGGGCTACCAGGGCTACGAGATAGGCGGCTCGCTCACGCGCCCGGTGCTGGAGAACCCTTACCGGGTGATCATCCTCGACGAATTCGATAAGGCGCACCTGGACGTGCAGCACTGCTTCTACGACATTCTGGACTGCGGGCAGTGCTATGAAAAAAGTTCCGGCAAGAAGGTGCATTTCGGCGCCTGCGTCTTCTTCGCCACCTGCAATTCCGGGGCGGACACCCTGCGCGCCATCTGGAACGAAACTTCCGATCCGGCCCTGCGCACGGGCCGCGCCCGCGAAGCTATGGCCCGCGAGGGCTTCGAGCGGCCGCTGCTGGCCCGCTTCACGGACATCCTCCTGATGGACCAGCTTAAGCCGGTGGAGATCGCCGAGGTGGCCTGCCTGCAGATAGCCAAGCACTGGCGCCAGTACGGCATAGAGGTCGTGTACACCTCCCCCGAGGTCCTGGTGGACGCCCTCAAGCGCAACGTCGAGTTCCAGGATTACGGCGTGCGGCAGATGGCCGGCCTGATAAGGGATATAACCACCCCGTCCATAGAGGAAGCGCGCCGGACCGGGGCGACACAGGTGCGGCTGGAGCTGGACAGCAAGACCGGCCAGGTGGTGGTAAGCCTATGAGCATCGATCCCAAAGCTTCCGTGCTTGAGGACGTCTGGCTGCAGGTCTTCTCCCTGCTGCTTATAGTCGCGGGCATCTTCTCGCTTCATTATATGCTGCGCCCTGCCCCGGCCCAGGCCCAACTTCAGCCGCTCGCGGCGGCGCTGCCGGCCGCGGCTCAGCCTGTGCAGGCCCGCGGGGCGCCGCTGACGGAGGCCCTGCCGGCGCGCCAGGAGGCTACCGCCGCGGCGGCGCTGCCGGAAGCCGCGGCCGAAAAGCCGGCCGCGCCCAGGGCTCCGGGCCGCTGGGTCGTCGGCAAGTCCGGCGATCCCGGAGTGAACTGCTCGTCGCTGGGCGACGCGGTCACCCGCGCGGCCGACGGCGACTCCATAGCGCTGCTCCCGGGCGCCTACGAGGTCAGCGTGCTCACCTCCAAGTCCCTGTCCATCTCCGGCGGAGGACGCTCTCCGGAAGCGGTCGAACTGACCAATTCTCTCAATCCTACGTTCGCCGTCAGCGGCGGCCGCCTGGTGATGGAGAACCTGACCATTTCCAACACCAGCGAGATGGACTATTGGGCGCTGTCCGTGTCGCGGGCCGCGGTGGTGCTGCGCAGCGTCAACGTGAAATCCTCGGGGAAGGGCGTCAAGGTGCAGGGCGGGGACCTGCAGGCCTCGGACTGCGAGTTCGAGGCCAGCACAGGACTTTCCGTCTCCGGCAAATCCAAGGTTAAGCTCACCGGAGTTTCCATAACCGGCCGCGCTCTAGGCGTCAGCGCGCAGGATTCCCAGGCCGACCTGCAGGTGGACGATTCGCACATCTCCGGCGGAGGCGGGGCCGGCCTCCGGGTTTCGGACGGCGCCTGGGCCCGGGTCAGCGGCACCACGATCTCAGGCAACCGCTACGCCGGCATTATGGTCGCTTCCGGCGCGGAGGTCCGCGTGTCCAAGTCGCAGCTGACGGGCAACGGCGAATGCGGGGCCTATATCGAGGAGAACGGCAAACTGGTACTGGAGAAGGTGACACTGACGCGCAACAAGTGCGGAGTGGGCTTCGCCGGCGCCGGCAGCCTGGAGGCGCGCGAAAACAAGTTCGCGGATAATTCTTTAGGCGCGATCGCGGTCAGCCCGCTGGAGGGCGACAAGGCCCTGATAACCGGCTCCGGCAACTCCGGGCTGCTGGTGCCCGGCGAAAAGCGCCCGGCCGCGAAAAAACGCGCCCCCGCCGCGGCCGCGGAAGAAGAGGGCGGAAGATCAGAGGAGTGATCAAGATTATGAGCGACCTTAACAATATGACGGACTGGGACAAGCTGCGCGCGCTGGTAAGCGAGTCCAAGCTGGAGAGCAAGAGCCGCACCGTGGACGAGAAACTGCTGCTGGAATTCCTGCAGGCGCACATCAAGGGCCAGGCTGAAATAATCTCCGACGTCGCCCGGCTGATACGGCTCAGCTGGGAGAAGCAGGAGCGCACGCGCCCCATCTGCAGCCTGCTGCTGCTGGGCCCTACCGGCACCGGCAAGACCGAGCTGGCCAAGGTGCTGGCCGAATACCTTTACGGCGACGCGAAGGACATGCTCCGCTTCGACTGCTCCGAGCTGAGCAACCCCGATATGGCCAAGAGCCGCCTGACCGGCTCTTCCTCCGGGTACAAGGACTCGGAGTCCGGCGGCCAGCTGACGCGCCCCATCATGGCTAACCCGCGCCGGCTGATACTTTTCGACGAGATAGAGAAGGCGCACCCGCTGGTGTTCGACCTGCTGCTGCAGCTGATGGGCGACGGACGCCTGACCGAGCAGAGCAGCGGCAAAACGGCCGATTTCACGCAGAGCATAGTGGTGCTGACCAGCAACGCCCTCGCAGACGAAACGGCCAAGGCTACGGAGGGGATGACCGACTACCGCGAGATCCTGAACGCCATCAAGACGCTGCTTTCCGAGTCCGGGGTCTTCCGGGCGGAGATCATGGGCCGCATCGACAAGGTCTATCTCTTCAAACCGCTCACCGGGATGATAGTGGCGGAGATAGCGCTGCTCAAGATCGCACGGCTGGGGAAGGATTACGGGATGACCGTGGAATTCGTGGCGCCGGAGCTGCTGCTGCAGGCGCTGGAGGCGAACCTGAAAGTAAGCCGCTTCGGCATCCGCGAGCTGGAGCGCATAATTTTTGATTTCTTTGCCGAGCAGCTGGTGGCGATGCGCGACAAGAAAGTGAAGACCGTCTCGTTCCGCCTCGGCCCGGACGGCAAGATAGTCTGCTATCCCGCCGATAAACAGGGTCCGGCCCAGGCCGGCAAATAAGGCCCCGCCCCTCGCCGCGCTGTATGCCGCAGCCGGCCTGATAGCTATGCAGAACGAAGAAAGAGATCCGGAATACGGAGCGCCCCCGCCCGCGGACCCCCGCGCCGGGCCGGCGCCGCGATTTAATTTATCCCCTGCTTTGGCGCTGCGCTTCGCGGCAGGTTTGCTGCTGACCGCGATGGCCCTGTCCCTGCTCTGGCGGGCCGGCCTGCTGCCGGGAACGCAGGCCAAAGACCGCGGGCCGCTGCCCGGCGGAGAAGCCCCGCCCGGGAGCCAGACCCCGACAGCCGGCCTGCCTGAGCGGGCGCACCCGGGCTCCGCGAGCGGAGTTCAGGCGGAAAGCCTGACCCCGCCAAGCGGCGGGCTCAGGGGAGAAGATATCGCGCCGCCGCTCCCCGGGCTGCTGGTGCCCCGGCCGCCGACTTTAGATACGGTCTCGTATACCGGCCGCCCGCTAAGCCCCGAGGCGCTGGCCAAAGAAACCGCTGAGGACAGGGCGGGCTGCAAAGCCGGCGACATGTTAAATTGCCTGCGGCTGGGGGCGCGGTATATGGCCGGCCACGGGGTTGAAAGAGATGACAAGCGCGCATTTTCCCTGATCAACAGGGCCTGCGCGGGAGGAGTTGCGGAGGCCTGTACCACGCAGGGCATCATGCAGCTGGCCGGGCACGGCACGGCCCAGGACGGGCCCGCCGCCGTGGCGCTGTTCGCCAAGGCCTGCGGCGCGGGCGATATGTACGGCTGCACCATGCTGGGAAGCAGTTGTCTCGACGGTAAATATATGCCGGCCGATATTCCCCGCGGCCTCGGGCTCATGCAGAAAGCCTGCGACGCCAAATTGGGACAGGCCTGCTCCCTGCTGGGAATGTTCTACGCCGAAGGCAAGTTCGCGCCCCGGGATCCCGCCGCGGCGGAGCGGCTGCTGGGCGAGGCCTGTGAACTGAAGCAAAAGAACGCCTGCCAGCTGCGGCAGCAGCTGGCGCAGATGCGCGCAGACGCGGAAAAAAAGCGCTGAACCTGGCTAAAAAATAGCAGGAGACTTTTTCCGGCGAAAAAAAGGCGGCGGGAACTTTTTACGCTATTAAGTGAGGGTGATTACTGCCAGTCTTCGCCGCTGCCCGGCTTCATGGGGAGGTCCTGCAGGCTGATGTCGAAGCGGTAGGTTTTTCCTTTGTGGGTGTAGGCGAAGCAGCCGTCTTTCTGGGCGCTGAAATTAAAGCCGCCGCCCCACCACCTGTAGCCGGGCACTTCGTTCACGGTGTTGGCGGCGCTTTCCGGATTCTGTAAGACCGTCAATTCCGCACCCGGCTTAATGGGGCCGGCGATGTTGCGGTTGGCCCGCCTGAACAGCACCTGCGGATCGTTTATGGGCTGGTTGTCCTGCAGCATCTTGAGCTGCTCCGCGGTATGGTAGAAGATCTGTATGGCCGGATCGCTGAGCATATCCTCGTACAGCCTGGAGTTCTCGCTGACTTCGTACTTGCTATATTTAGATTTCCAAAGGGCGTCGGGGATGAGCAGGTGAGAGTGTCCCATGTCCGGGAAGAAGATGTAGTCCGCATAGCCCAGTTCCAACGCGCGCTCGATGTGCCGGCGCAAAGCCTGCGTCAGCGGCGGGCCTATCTTAACCGGCGCGCCCTCGTAGCCTGGCGGCAGAACAAGGCTCTTGGCGGTCTTGTCCCAGTAGGCGCGCTTGTCCAGGCGCTTGGGCGAAGCGTACATCTCTTCGAAGCGGGCGCTCATCTCGGGCAGGGTATAGTCCCAGCGGAAGTCGGACTGGTAAATTATCTCTTCTGAGGCCGCGGGCCGCTCGCAGAGCGCCGCGCTCTCGCCGGGAGCCGGGGCGCCGGTCGAGCCGGGCGAGGAGGATTCGGGAGCGGCCGCGGTTTGCCCGGCGGAATCAAGCAGCTGGGCGGCGGCGGGCGACGAAGCCCGGCCGTCGACTGCCGCGGCCAGGAAGAGCGCCGCCAGGAGCGCGGAAATTTCGAGCGCCTTTTTTCTTCTCATTTATCTTTCAAGTATACCAGACCATTACACATTGTCAATGTGCGACAGCTCCCGGTCGGGGCAAAATGCAGCCGCGGCTTTTTAGCCGCCGAACTGCTGGGCGGGCTGCGGCGCCGAGTTGGGCGGCACTATCTGGTAAGGGCAGGCGAAGCCCGGGGGGGTCTTGGCTCCCCGCGGACTGCGCAGCTGCTCCACCTTGCTCAGGAACAGGTCGGCCCATTCTTCGGCGGTGTGGAAGGGCTCGCGCTTGGGCGCGCGGGCGGCGGTAAAAATGTCTATCAGCTGCCGGCGCGAAAGCATGCCCAGCCTGCGTATCAGCATCTGCCGGGCCTGTTCGCCTATCTGGTGCAGGTCGCGGCCGATGGGGTCGGTGCCGTTCAGCGAGCTGGTCTGGGTGGAATTGAGATGCATGACGCAGGTGCGCGGATCTTCCCAGATATGCTCTTTGGCCCATTTGTCGAAGTTCATGCGGCTGTTGTGGTAGAAGCCGCGGCCGCCGAAGCTGATGCCCATGTCCTGCAGGTAGACTACCGGGTTGCCGCACGTGGCTTTGCCGGCGGCGTCGGCGATCACATCTTGTTTCTGGCAGGCGATGGCCTGGTTGGGGGCTTTGTTGTCGGAATTGGACAGGAATTGCGCCATGCCGTTCAGGGCTTCCGCGCCCACTTTGTCCGGGAGGCGGTAAAATTCGTCGAAGCCGATGCCGGAGTTGGGTTCGAACTCGATGCGCTCGCCGAGCTTGTCCTCGATGGCCACCATCTGGCCCTGCCGCCAGGCGCCGCGGTCGCTTTCGTTCTTAAAAGGATCCGACGGGCAGTCCGGGCAGTTCAGCCTCACGGGGTACATCCTGTCGGCGTAGGCGCCGATGGCCGTCAGTATCCAGCTGGAGGCCACTTCGGCCATCACGTCGCCGGTCTCGCCGTATTTAACTTTGAATTCCTTGCCCTTCGCGTCGCGGCATTTGAATTTGGGGGACATGCCGTTGGGCTTGCCGGTTTCATAACCTTCGCTCATGGGGACGTAATTGCAGGTCACCAGTTCTTCGGGGGCGTATTTCATTTTTTCGAAAGGGCCGGCCTTGAAATCCATGGCGGCGACGTTGAGCGACTCTTCAGGCCGCCAGAGGGAGGCTCTGGTTATATAGCCGTCACGCTCGGCTTTGGAAACAATTCCGAGTTTGAGCTTTTCAGAGCCGTCCTGCGCCTTGTTCCAATCCACAACGCGCGCCGGGCTGGCGGCCGGGATCTCGGCGGATAGCAGTTTAAGGTCCGCGGCGCTTATTCCGGGGAGGTCGAACTGTCCCGCGGCGAACGCGGGCCCGGCTAGGCCGGAGACAACTGCGAGAATTATCAATTTTTTCATTTATCTGCTCCTCTTATTTGACGCTGTCGCCCGGCAGCAGGCGCTGGGGAATATCCTTGAAAGAGATCACTTTGCCGCCGGAAAGATCGAGTATCCACGCTCTGTCAAAAGCGTCGGCAGCCCATTCATAAGGAAGGGTGTTCTGTACGGCCTGTTCCGAATTGTTGTATTCCGCGAGCACGCGCACTATCTCCACTAGCGCCTCGTGCTGCCAGCAGATCAGCACCATCCGTCCGTTATAGCCGGGAGCTTCCATTATATCCCTGGCCAGTTTGTGCGCCTGTCCGCGCGTAAAATCGGTGTTGATGGTGAGCCGTAAAGCGCCTGCCAGCGGCGTTACCGTCTGTATCGAGCGGAGGGAACTGTCTTCGTTTTTCGGGGCCGCCGCGTAGATCGCGGCCGGGGCGCCGTAGCGGGCGACCGCGGGCGTCTGAAAGAATTTCACCAGCGCTTCGGCGCGTTCGAGGCCGCGCGCGCTGAGCCCGCTGCCGTATTCGGGCTTCTCCGCGTGGCGTATCAGTACGATCTGCGCGGGCGCGGCGAAAGCCGCGGAGGAAAAGATAAGCGCGCTGGCCGCGCAGAGGAAAAAGGTCGATAACGTTTTTCTCATTGTGTACCGGGACTCTGCCCCGCTGTCTTAATCGTAACATTAAGGACCATTCCGCCGTATGAAGCGAACGGCCCAGACCCGGGTTGTTATTATGCCCATGCCGGCCTGGGCCCTTCGCCTGAAGAAG
Organism: uncultured Elusimicrobia bacterium; assembly: GCA_903873295.1. Classification (GTDB taxonomy): domain Bacteria; phylum Elusimicrobiota; class Elusimicrobia; order Elusimicrobiales; family UBA9959; genus UBA9959. Next base: position 30,362 of record CAIQNV010000090.1, on the reverse strand, counting down.
TTTTTTGGGACAGCCCTGTCTTCACCCGCTTTGCGGGGAATCCAGCGGGATAATTCTGTTCGGGGTCGTTTCAGGAAATGGAAAAAATCGTACGCTAAGCCTCCTGGCCCCAGCGTAGTGCTGTAATCATGCTCCCTAAATGCGATATTAGGGTATATATCTTAACACCCATAAGGGAGATGATTGTATAGTGTCAGATTAGAACGAGTTATAGTGACAATATTGCCGTTCTTCTTTCTCGGTTGAGACTCTTTAAAAAGCACCTGGAGACTTTTCTTTGAAGGGGTTAACGGGTGCTGCAACTGATCTCGGAAAGGACAGGTAGCCCGTCAATGGTCGAAGTGCAGAACGATCCGCTGCCGGCCGTCTTTTTCGGCGGCTTCGATCTTGTCGGCGTCTTTGCGGATCATGCAAAGTGAGAGCTGCATGCCGGAGATGTTTTTCTCCAGGGACTGCGGCTTCACATAAGTCCCCGTCAGGTCGATCGGTTTTCCTTCATACTGCAGGGTCAGGTCCAAATTGAATTCATCAAAGCTCATATCCAGCTGGATCGGCTCTTTAGTTAACTGCTCGGAGGCGATCATCTCCATTAGCTCGTTCAAAGCGGAGACCGCCCGGTTAATAACCTCCTGCCGGGCTCCCCAGAGAGCGCCATGCTGATCCAGCAGATCCCGGATATGTTCATACTTTGTTTTTCCCGGCTCCAGGCTCTGGCTGCTTCTTTTTGTCAGGCCGAGCTGAAAGATCAGCGTCAGCAGGATGGCGAGCAGGGTGGCGGAGTAGAGCGGCGAGGTGACCACCGGATGCAGCCAGTGATTCTGGATCCCGGCATAGATCTGCGGCAGAGCGGAGACGCTCAGGCCGAATATCAGGGAGACGCCCAGAATAAAGATCTTGCGCGGGTCCAGCATCCGCGACATCATGATCTGAAAGCCGGTAAAGATTATGAAACAGACGGCGAACAGCGGCGCCGCGCCCATGACCGGCTGCGGCATCACGATGAAGATCTCGGCGAAGCGCGGAAAGAAAGCCAGCGCGATAAGTATCCCGCCCGTAGTGAAAGCTATCTGGCGGCTCGTCGCGCCCGTTCCCAGGGAGAGGCCGATGTTGCTGGTAGCCGTAGACTGCCCCATGCCGCCGATCAGGCCGCTGAGGCTCATCCCCAGTCCGTCCGCTAAAAGCCCGCTCCTGATGCCGGGCATCTCCGGCCGTTTCCAGTCCGCGTCGTTTATCTTCTGGCACGTGGTCAGATTGCCGATGGTTTTCACGGAGACGCAGAGACTGGCGATCGCAAAAGGCAGGAGCAGAGAGGCGTCGAACGACCAGCGGAGCAGGGTTACGGCGGGCAGGGCCAGCAGCGGTTTGCTGAAGATCTGTTGAATGTGCGCCGCCGGCAGAAGGCCTGTAAAGAAAGAGATGACATAGCCCGCCACCATGCCGATAATAACGGAATAAAGGCGGAGCTTTCCTTTGCTCCACACGGTAATGGAAACCATGATCCCCAGGGTGGCGATAGAGACCATCAGCACCTGCGGGTTGATGACGGGGCTGAGGTCCGTAATGCCCAGGAAATTCCGGACCGCGATGGGAATAACGGAGATGCCGACCATGGCCACCACCAGGCCCATGACCTCGGGCGTGAAGACCTTGCGCATGCGTTGGACTATCCTGGAAATGGCTATTTCAAAGATGCCGCTCAGGGCCGTCATCCCAAGGACCAGCGGAAGGCCGCCGAGCTTTGCTGCCAGCAGAGAGGCGGAAATATAAGCGGGCTCGCAGACGGCGGGCATGAAATATCCTGAACCGACGCCTTTCTTATTCAGCGCCTGCAGCAGGGTCGCGATCCCTCCCCCCAGAAGGGACATGCTGATGAAAAACTCCGCCTCCGCCTGCGTTGCGCCCATCCCCTGCACAACGATCATGGCGAAGATCAAAGCCGTCGTCACCTGGAAACTATGCTGAAGGCCCAGCAAGAAACAGGTGGGTAAAGGTACGGGATCATCCACCCCATATATCAAATTGGAAGGTTTGCGTCTTTTTATTGCCATTTGGCGGTTGTTCCTTGCTTGTTAATACAGAGGTTTATTCAGAGGGCAAATACCCGGCCTGCGGCACGGCAAAAGAAGAGATAACGAAAGAAGCCGTTTGACCCGGCTAAACTATAGCAAAATCGGGCGGATGAATTAATCCGCTCCGCTGTTATTCCCCGGGGGCCAGTTTCCGGAGAATGGTTTTTATTCTCGCTTTGGTTTTCTCGCTGGCGGAAAGCTCCATCGCCTTTTCATAATTTTTTACAGCGGGGGCGATATTCCCGGTTTTTTCAAAGCAATAGGCCAGGCCGAGGTAAGCGTTCACCACATTGGTGTCCGAGACCCCGAGTTTTTTCGCGGTCTGTATCGCGGCGAGGAAAAAATCTTTGGCTTTAGGGAGGTTCCTGCCTTTCAGCTCCAGCTGCCCCTGCCGCTCATAAACATATATCCGGCGGCTGTCGGTTTCGGGGATGGACTCAAGGGCCTTTTTGTACTCCAGGGCCGCGTTCTCATAGTCTTTCTGCGCGAAATACTTATCCGCCGGCTCCAGGCAATTCAGGCAGTTGTCCGTCGGCGCGGGCAGCGCCGCTTCAGTTCCTTCCGGAATCTTCGGCGCCGGGGCCGGAATAGCCGGAGCCGGTTTTGTTTTGGCGGGCTTTTGAGGCGCGCTTTTTTCGGGGGAGGATTTTCCTTTGTCCGCTCCAAAGCTGAACCCGAGTGTAAGCTTATGCGTATAGCCGAGAGTTCCAAAAGGAACAAGAGCGTAATCCAGCGCCACGCCGTTGAAAGCGATCCCGAGCCCGGCGGCGAAACCGGCCAGCCCTCCCAGATCCCTACCTGTGCGCATATTATAGCCGGCGCGAACAGCCAGCTTGATCTCCGACTGAGCCTTGAACAGCTTCTCCGTACCGAGCGCCGCATAGGGCGCGCCGTCCTTCGGCCCCGCCAGCTCCAGAGCTAAAACCCAGTCCGGCTTAATGTGCAGCAGGGCGCCTAGCTTGAAAGCCAGCGGCAGGGGATCCGCCTTCTGGTCGAACTTCAAAGCTCCCGCCAGGTTTTCCGCCGCGAACGCGAACTGCGTTCCAAGAGGCCCGTAAGCCGGAGACAGCAGGCCCAGGGAGGCGGTGAAAGTCTTCGCGGAGGAAACGATAGTGGATTGAACATAGCCGGCGGAAACTCCTATCGCGCTTCCGGCAAGCGGGCCTCCGGAGCCTTCGAACTTGTAGGCATAAGCGCCGGTGAGCGCCAGATTAGCCGGGTGCGCCGTGCCCGTCCGGTAGCCGGTTTCATCCGTTTCGGGAATGCTCCCGTAGCTCATCTGAAGCGCGGAAAAACCTATCGCCTGGTTCGGGCCCAGACGGCGGGCAAAAGCTCCCTGGTCCAGAAAAGTGTCCGCAAGGTAATTGGCGTGCATGAGCTCCGCCGAATTCGCTTCGATCCTGACCAGGGCGGCGGGATTATACCGGACGGCGTCGGCCCCCTGCGCCGCGGCGCAGTAAGCTTCGCCCATGGCGGCGGCGCGGGCGCTGGAGCCGAAGGCTAAAAACTTCCCGGAGCTCGTGCCCGCGGAGGAACCTGTATAATCGCCGGCGCGGACGGAGGCCGCGCCCGACAGAACGGCGAGCGCCGCGCAAATTAATTTTCTGACGGCGGCTGTCGGCATATCAGCGTTCCACCATGACTTTCAGAGTTTTAGTGTCGCCGCCGGCCTTGATAAGCGCCAGGTAGACCTCGCCCGCGGCCGGCCGGCCCGCCGAATTGCGTCCGTCCCATTGCGCGATGCCGGAGGCGTCCGCGGTCAGCCCGCGCACCAGCTCGCCCTGAAAGGTGTAAATTTTTATTGAAGCCGCGGCCGGCAGGCCCGTGAACTTCATGGTCTGCCCCCGCGAAGGGCGCACCGGATTAGGGAATATTTTTATGGCCGCGGCGGACAGCGACCCCGCCGGCGCCGCCATCATGATCTGGAACAGGGACAGATGATCGATATAAGCCGTGACCCGGTTCGCCGCGGGGTCGGGCGTCGAGGGATAGGGGATCCAGACGGCCCGGGCCGGCTCATAGCGGGCGATAAGGAATTGGGCCTCGTTAAGTCCCGCCGCCTGGGTCGGAGTGTAAGTCAGCGTGAGGGTCAGTTTTTTTACGGGCGAAATATTCTTATCCGTAGTTATTTCCACGCCCGAATTGACCCCGGTGAGGGAAGCCGCCAGGCTTGTCTCCGCCGGGAAAGCACCCGGCGCCTGCATCGTCACGGCCAGGGTTTGGGAAAAAGCCCGGGGCGGGATCGTTAAAAAAGCATTGGCGAACGTTAACTCGGCCTGCAGAGCCGGGTCGACCGACTGGGTCAGATCGGTGGGGAGAAAATAAGCGGCGGTCGAGAATTCCGTTGTAAAGCCCGAGCGGTTCCGCGCGCGCACCCGGGCATAATAAGTGGTCTCCGCCGTAAGGCCCGTCAGGTTCAGCTGAGTAACGGCTGAAGCCGGGGCGAAAGGCAGCGGCGTCGAGATATTCGTGACAAAGCCGGCGCTGGACAGGCTCAGTTCGAATTGAGTATCGGAAGGATTTAAATTCCGCAGCCAGACGGCGGACAGGGTCGCGCTTGAAACCTGCGTTAAGGTTAAGCCTGAGGGCGCCGCCGCAAAAGTAACCGTGGTGAGCGTCTGGGTATAGGCGCTGGCGAGGCCCTCCCCGTTCTCCGCTTTGACACGGAAATAATAGCTCGTGTCCGGCAGCAGAGCAGAAAAGGCCGCCGCGCTCAAGGTGGTGCGGCTCGAGGCGGAGACGGAAGAAAAATTATTTACGGAAAGCTCCAGCGTGAAAACCGTTCCCGCCGGATTCTGGGCGGGCGACCAGAGCGCGGCGGCGGAGCTGAGCCAGACCGAGGCTAGTTCCGGCGAAGCCGGGGCGGCCGCCAGCGTGTAAATCGTCGTGGTGGCGGCCAGCGCGCCTTCGCCGCCCGAATTAACCGCGGAAACGCGCGCGCCGTAAGCGGTGTTAGTCGACAGGTCCGTCTGGGTCAAAGCCGGCGCCGCAAGCGCTATCGCCGCGCCGCCGGTGGAAGGATAAAAATTGTATTGCGAGGCGCCCGGAACTCCGTTCCAGGTCCAGGTTACGGAGGATACACCCAGCGCCGCGCCGGAAAAATTCCCCGGGGCCGGCGGCAGGGTCTGCACGACAAAAGTGCTGCCGGAAGCTGTAGGAATATTGTTCCCGTTCAGCGCGCTCACCCGCAGGTAATAAGTAGTAGAGGGCGTCAGGCCGCTAACCGTAGCGCCGGCGGCGGCGCCCTGCACGCTGGCCGTGGAGCCGCCAGCGGCCCAATAGTCCAGCCGGTACTGCGTTCCGGCCGGGTTTTCGTTCGCTCCCCAATGAACCTCGAGCGAGGTGTCCTGCGCGGACACCAGGCTATATCCGGTCGGCGGAGCCGCCAGGGTGTAAATCGACACTTCGGCGGCTTTCGCGCCTTCGCCGCCCGAATTTACCGCGGAAACACGCGCGCCGTACGCCGTGTTAGTCGAAAGGTCCGTCTGGGTCAAAGCCGGAGCTGTCAGCGTTATCGCCGCGCCGCCGGTGGAAGGATAAAATTTATATTGTGCCGCGCCCGCGACGCCGTTCCAGGTCCAGGTGATCGAGGAGGCTCCCAGCCCCGCGCCGGAAAAATTCCCCGGCGGCGCCGGCAGGGTCTGCGCCACGAGCGCGCTGCTTGAAGCCGTAAGAATATTGTCCCCGTTCAGCGCGCCCACCCGCAGGTAATAGGTGGTGGAGAGCGTCAGGCCGCTCACCGTAGCGCCGGCGGCGGCGCCCTGCACGCTGGTGGTTGAACCGCCCGCCGCCCAGTAGTCCAGCCGGTACTGGGTTCCGGCGGGGTTTTCATTCGCGCCCCAGCGTACCGTGAGGGAGGTGTTCTGCGCGGTCACCAGGCTGAACCCCGTCGGCGGCGCCGCCAGGGTGTACACCGCCACCGCGGCGGTCAGCTCGCTTTCGCTGGTAGCGGAAGCCGAGACCCGGGCGCTGTACTGCGTATTGGTCGACAGCTCTATCTGGGTTAAAACCGGGCTCGCCAGTATTATCGCGGCTCCGCCGGAGGAAGGATAAAAATTGTATTGCGTAGCGCCGGCGGAGCTGTCCCAGGTCCAGGTAATGGAGGATACCCCACGCGCCGTTCCTGAAAAATCGGCGGGGGTAGGGATAATGTTCACGGCGAACGCTTTTATATTAACATTGCAGTCCTGGCAGTCCTGAGGATACGCGGTAAGATCGTCCCAGGCGGAGCCGTCGGAACTTACATAGCTTTGCCCGGCCCCGGCCGTTGCTTCAGAACTGACCCCGGGGATCGGCGCCTCTATCGGTATCGGGTAATCGTAGCCGGGAGTATCGGCCTCTACGACAACGGAAAATTTCTGGCCGCCGCTCAAAGGGACCTCGGTGTTCAGGGAAATGGTGTGGTACCCGGAATAAGGGATGACGCCGGTCTGGGTGAGCATCAAAGTGCCGGTGTCGGGCGCGGTCGTAACGCCCCTGTAGATCCTGACGGTGTAGGAGGCGTTCATGGCGGCGGTATAGAAACTCACCGCCTTCAGCTTGGTGTTGCCGGCGGCGGCCGTGAAGATATTTGAAAACCAGCCTGTGGTAGATTCAAAGCCAAGATGGGTGGTGCAGCCCAGGGGATCGTACTGATAGACCGAATCATACCGGGTCGTCTCTTCCACGACCGGATAGACCGTATTGTTCACTATGTTGCTGTCGTAATAAGAGAGATAAAAATACCCGCTTTCGCCCCAGCCGGTCCCCCAGCTGTTCTTTACTATGAACGCCCCGTTCCCGGGAGCGGGCGTCGCAAAATTGCTCTTGTCGTAAGTGTCGTTCCAGCCCACTATGGCAACGGCATGGTTGGTTCCGCCGCTGCCGTAATACGCGTAAGCGTGGGTGGTTGAGTTGTAATAGGAAGAGGAAGTATTAGTCGCGCCTTCCCAGCGGATAGAGGTGGCGACCGCTCCGTAAGTCGTAAGAGCTTCTTTTATAGTATCGTTATCGGCCGCTCCCGACCTGTCCGGTAAAAAAAGGGCTTCCTGTATGTGCTTCAGGGCGGAGGCGGAAGGATAGACGGGCGCCTGCTGGTTCGCTACCACATTATACGGATCGGCAGTTTCAGACAGCGGGCCGCTCCAGCGGGCCAGATAGGAGGTAGCCATCTGGTTGTTCCCGCCGGCGCAGGGATCATTGTCGAAACCGCTGGTGTCTTTTAAATTGTTTTCTGAAAAGTCCCGTGATTCCCCGGTAAGCAGCCGGGATTCCAGCGCGGCCATAGTGGAAAAAGTCCAGCAGGCCCCGCAGGTAGACTGATTCTTTACCGCTGAAACCTTGCCCAGTCCCCGCAGATCATAGGAGGAGGGATAGAAAGCCGGACTAAGCGCGGGAGCGCCGGAGCTTTTTAGCGGTTTCTTTCCGGTATCGTGGGACAGGTCCAGCGGGGACGGGATGTACCCCAGGGACTGCCCGCCGGGCACGGGGGCTTTGGCCGCCCCGGTTTTAAGCGCGTCCCGGTACTTTATGTATTCCGGGTTAAGCGGGGCGGAAGAGAGCGCCGCAGAACGCGCGAACGCCGCGCCCGCGGTCCAGAGCGGGAGAATAGCGGCCAAAAAAATAAATTTCAGGTTTGTACGGGAAAACATAAAACCTTTTTAATTCAATCCCGGCTCCTCCGGCTGAGTCGGGCGCGGGGCGATGGTTATTTCAGTTCCGGTATGAAGTCCGAGAGGACGGCGATCCTGCTAATGTCGTTATTGGGTTCTTCGGTCTGCGCGTGGGTGGCCGTAATTACGCAGCCGGCGGGGCTTAGATTGAAATCCAGCACATCATTGCGCGCCACGAGGCCTTCTATAAGCCCGGTCCCGGAGTTGAACACCGGTGAGCCGGAGTTCCCGTGAAAAATGTCCAGATCGGCCGTGAAATAACCCCCGGCGAAACCGCGGACGGCGGCGCCGCCGGCTGCTTTAAGCGGCAGGCCGCTGGGATGGCCGATAACGAATACCCCGTCGCCCTTCCTCAGGTCGGCCCCTCTGTTGATAGCCAGCGGCTTATGCCCGGCCGCCCTGCGGTCCAGCCGGATCAGCGCGAAGTCGGCGCCGGAAAGCCGGCTGTCCGCGGGGGCGTAGGAGCCGGACTCGCCGTCCATAAAACGGGTGATTATCCCGGCGCAGCCGTAGACCTCTCCGGCGGGCAGGGTGGTTACGGCCCCGCCGCCTTCCTCTTTTACCGCGTAGCCGAACACTATTCTGGTCTTTTTGCAATCGTCTTCGGTTTTCATGCAGTGCCCGGCCGTTATAACCAGGTCTTCCCCGACCAGCGCGCCTGAGCAGGAGGCGCCGATAGGCTGCTCCTGGAATTTTTCGTCAGGGCAGAGGTTGCGGCCGCCGAATTTATCCGTTAATTTCCCGGTTTTAAGCTTTACTTCCCCTGGATCCGCGGGCTCTACGGAAGCGGCGTCCCAGAAGGAAACTACCGAATCGGCCAGGGCCCGCATCTCGGGAGGGGCTTCGAAAAAGTCCAGGCGGTCGTCGCTGCCGTAAACGGCTTTGCCGCCTTCGGCGAAGGAGAGCGGGGACAGCGCCGCCAGGGCCAGGACCGCGCTCAGCGTTATCTTCAATGTTTTCATGTTTACTCGGGTATGAAGGCCGAGAGGGCGGAGATCTTGGTCACTTGCTCGCCGCGGCCGCCGGCTTGGGCGACGGTGGCCGTTACGGAGCAGCCCGCGGGAGTGCTGATGAAATCCTGGCCGCCCCGCACGACTATCCCCTCAATAAGCCCGGTGGCGGCGTTAAACACCGGGGAGCCGGAGTTGCCGCCGAAGGCGTCCAGATCGGTCTTGAAGTAACCCGCTCCGGTGAAGTCGCGCACGGTGGCGCCGCCGGCTATCTTGAGCGGCAGGCCGGCGGGGTGGCCGATAGTGAATACCCCGTCGCCCTTTTTCAGGTCGGCTCCCCTGTTGAGGGCCAGCGGCTTATGGCCGATAACTTTGCGGTCGAGCCTGATCAGCGCGAAATCGGCGCCGTAAAATTTGTCGCCCGGGCCGCCCGACCCGGGATCCCTGCTGTTGAAGCGCCTGACTATCCCGGCGCAGTCATATACCTCGCTGTCCGGCAGCGTGGTGGCGGCCTCTGCGCCCGCCGTTTTTATCGCGTAGCCGAACACCACTTTGGTTTTTTTGCAATCGTCCTCGGTCTTCATGCAGTGCCCGGCGGTCATCACCAGGTCTTCCCCCACCAGGGAGCCGGAGCATAAGCTGCCAATGCTTACAGGCTGCGTATAGAACCTTTCTGACGGGCAGAGACCCGAAGCGCTGCCGAATTCGGCCGTCGCCAGGCTAACTCCGCTGGAGAAGACCCCGCCGCTGACATCGGCGGCGTCCCAGAGGGAAACCACGGAATCGGCCAGGTCCCGCATCTCCGGGGGAGCCTCGAAAAAGTCAAGGCGGTCGTCGCGGCCGTAGATCCCTTTGCTGTCGTCAGCCAGGGAGAATAGCGGCAGCGCCGCCAGCGCCAGCGCCGCGTAAAGTATCAGTTTAAGTGTTTTCATGCTTTATATATCAAACGCGCCGTTAATTCTTATATATGTTATACAACACGAACCGCTAATCGGCAATGGCCCGCAGACCCCCGGGTTTCTGGGCCCTTTGGCCCCTGGGAACAATAAAAAACCCCCCGGGTTTAAAAGGCCGGGGGGGTTTTAACTCGTCCGAAAGGCTGGTTCGCTTCCGAAGTCAGTTGGGGACGGTGTTGTCGTACTGGTCATGCGGCTCGAGCGGGTGCTCAAGCTCGTCGGGCGTGGGATTTATGCCGACCGCTTCGTAGGCGGCTTCCGTCAGCCCCACGCAGTCGAAGGTATCGGGGCCCTTCTGCGTAGTATGGAAAAGGTCAAAAGGCAAGCCGAGCTGCTCCACCAGCCAGGCGAGTATCCGCGCTCTTTGCTTCCGTGTCGGAGGTACGGGCGTAGTCCGGTTGCCGTAGTAGGGTTTTTCATTTATAAAAACATCCATATCGGCTTTGCTTACGTCCTCCCAGGCCGTGGCATGGATCACCATGGGGATCCCGTCTTCCATTCCGTAGAAGATCGCGGTATGCCCCACGGACAGACTTCCGCTGAACATCCCATAGACGCCTTTGCGGAACAGGAAATCCCCCGGGGTGATAGCGGAATAGTCGGCCTCTTTTAAGCCTCTCAGGTTTAAGCGGGATGCGGCCCCGGTTTTCTTAAGGGCGGCCAGAACGTTCAGCCGGACGGTCCGATCGGGGGAAGCCAGCAGCTTCTCCAGCGCGGGGGCGGAAGCGCCGTCTTTAAGTTCTCCAAGCGCCCAGATGGCGTCGATGGCCGCTAACTTTTCGGCTTCGCCCGCGGTTCTCGCCCCGCTGAGCGCGGCGGCCGCGCGGGGGGACCCGAGATAGTTTATAAGCAATTCCGCGTCCGCGGCCCTGTTCGAAGCTCCGGACAGTTTTTTTACGTCGGCCAGTATGCCGTCCAGCGTCGCCTTGCGCTCGTCGGCCTCCGTGGCCTTTGCCGGCTGCAGAATGCCTATCGCAGGCATATTCGCGCCGCCGTTCGCCGCCAGCAGCAGGTCCTTCCCGCTGAATGAATCCTTCAGGTCAGCCGCGAATAAGGTCTGTGTCAAAAGCGCGGTGACCGCCATCAATGTAAGTCCACTCATTTTAATCATTTAAGTTTCCCTCTTTTATGATTTATATTTGTGTATCGTGCGCAAAGTTCACTTGCGGAGCCGGATAATCTTCACCCGGCAGAGCGGAACTTCACGGTTCACATTAAAATTATACAATTTTCATAACCCCTGCAGGTAAAAGCGGGGGTACAGGCTCAAAAAAAGGTGCCTGCCGCCTTTTAAAAATGTTAACATAATACACGGATTAAGCCGGTAAAAGAATTAAAAAGCAGGAAAACAACCCGACACGCCCTTGTCGGGGTGATGATGTAGACTATTAGGGTAATAATTTAGCTAACGGAGGTTTTATATATGGCAAGCGAAGAAAAAACCAAGGCGCTCGACGCGGCGCTGGCGCAGATTGAAAAAAGCTATGGCAAAGAGGCCATCATGAAGCTGGGCGAGCGCTCGGCCCGCATGAAGATAGAGGTTATCCCCACCGGCGCGCTGTCGCTGGACCTGGCGCTGGGCGTGGGCGGCCTGCCCCGCGGCCGCGTTATAGAGATCTACGGCCCGGAAGCCTCCGGCAAGACCACTCTGACGCTGCACGTTATCGCGGAAGCCCAGAAGCGGGGCGGCATGGCTGCCTTCATAGACGCCGAGCACGCGCTGGATCCCGTGTACGCGCAGAAGCTGGGGGTGGACGTGGACAATCTGCTTATTTCCCAGCCCGACAGCGGCGAACAGGCGCTGGAGATCTGCGAAAAACTGGTGCGCTCCGGCGCGCTGGACATCATCGTGATCGACTCCGTGGCCGCGCTGGTGCCGCGGGCCGAGATCGAGGGCGAAATGGGCGATATGCACGTGGGCCTGCAGGCCAGGCTGATGAGCCAGGCGCTCAGGAAGCTCACCTCCATAATCGCTTCCTCCAAGACTTCCGTGATGTTCATCAACCAGCTCCGCCACAAAATAGGCGTGATGTTCGGCAACCCGGAAACCACCCCCGGCGGCCTGGCGCTGAAGTTTTATGCTTCGGTGCGCCTCGATATAAGGAAGATAGAGACCATAAAGCAGGCCGATGTGGTTACCGGCGCGCGCATACGTGTGAAAGTGGTGAAGAACAAAGTGGCGCCCCCTTACCGCCAGGCCGAGTTCGAAATGGTTAACGGCGAGGGCATCTCCACCGAGGGCTGCCTGCTGGATATGGGCGTGGAAACGGGCCTGCTGGAAAAATCAGGCACCTGGTATATTTATAACGGCGACCGCATGGGCCAGGGCCGCGAGAACGCGAAGGCCTACCTCAAAGCCAATAAGGACAAGGCCGTCGCGATCGAGGCCGAGCTGCGCAGCCGCTTTCTGCTGCCGGGCATGAAACCCACCCCCGGTTCGGAGAAGATCGCGGCCGAGAAAGCGGCGGAAAAAGCCGCCGATAAAGCCTACGAGAAAAGGGAAAAAGCCGCGAAGAAATAGGAAGCGGAATCTCATAAGGATAAATGCGCCCTCTGGCGGTTGACTTCTCGCGGTATCTCGGCATGGAGCGGGGCCTGGCAAAGAACACCTGCCTGGCCTACTCCGGCGACACCGAGGCATTCCTGATCTATTGCGAGGGCAGGAAGACCGATCCGGCCCGGGCGGAAGCTCCGTTCCTGGAAGCCTATCTGTGGTCTTTGAAAAAAGAGAAGAAGCTCGGGCCCGCCTCCATTTACCGCAAGACGGAAGCTTTGCGCGCTTTTTACCGCTACCTGCGGCTCGAAGGAAAGGCGGCCAAGGACCCCACCGCTAATTTCCGCGCGCCCAAGCTGCCGCGCAAAGTGCCGCGGTTCCTGGACAGGCGCGACATGGAAAAGCTCCTGAGCTACCCGGCGGGGGAGGCTTTTGCCAAGGTGCGGGCCGCGGCCGCCATAGAACTGCTTTACGCCTCGGGCATAAGGGTGTCGGAGCTGCTGGGGCTGCGGCTTGAGTCGGTGAATTTCCAGCAGGGCTGGCTGAGGGTTTTCGGGAAGGGCTCGAAGGAGCGCATGGTGCCGGTCAACGCCGCGGCGCTGAGCCGGCTCAAAGATTATCTTTCCTCCCGGCAGCGGAAATTCGGCGGGCAGGACGTGGCCGACGAGCTTTTTTTGAACCGCGCCGGCGGGCGGCTCAGCCGGGTGAGCATGTGGAAGGATATCGTTACTTTCGGCAGGGAGGCGGGGGTGGAAATAAAACCTCATCCCCATTTATTCCGCCACACTTTCGCCAGCCATCTGGTGCAGGGCGGGGCGGACCTGCGCTCGGTACAGGAGATGCTGGGCCATGTCAGCCTCAACACCACCCAGATCTACGCCCACATAGACAAGGGCGACATAAAGCGCGCGCACGAGAAATACCATCCGGACAAATGAGCGCAAGGGTTAAGGATCAAGGATTAACGATTAAACTTACTACTTACAACTTACAACTTAATCCTTACCGCTTACTAATATGATCGAAGACCAGAACGATATTTTGGACTCACGCATTAAGCTGCACGACAGGCACCGCTTTGAGATAAAGCTGGATATCGACCTGGACGCCTCGCTGAAGAGCTCCTACGAGGTGGAGACCTATTTCTTCGTGCCGCGCGCGCTTAATATCGGGCCGCACAACTACAATAAGGATAAATTCTATAACTCCAGCCAGCGCTACATCCGCTTCCGCACGCCCAAAATAAGCCTCGGCAAACTTTGCGACCCCGCGCTTACGACCTCCCCGCTCAACCGCATTAAGGAGGACTTGGGCAAGGCGCTGTCCGGCGCCGGCGACCAGGCGCTGGCCGACAAGCTCTGCGACGAGTTCCGCCTGCTGGGCTGCATAATCCGAGGCGAAATACGCGATTATGTCAGGGTGTTCATCGAGGGCCTGGCGACCTACGGCGCCGCGGTGCCGGCTACCCAGCGCAAATTGTTCGTGGCGGAGGGGCTTGAGAATTTCCTGGGGGACCTGAAAAACCTGGAGGCGGCGCTCTCCTCCGTCAAGGCCGGCCTGTCCGATCCCGCGGTGCCGCTCAAGGTGAGGGAGACGGCCGCGTTCTTCGACGAGTACATGAGCCTTGTCCTTGAAGAATACCTCACCTCGCTCCTGGAGGCGCTCCGGAAGAATCCCGCTTTGCCCGAGCGGTTTAAAGACGTGGAAGCGGGCGTGCTGGCCATAGTTACCGCCCAGAACCGCTATCGGCAGGCCATGAAGTATCCGTCGGTGCTCGTGCCCGGCTCTTCCAACGAGGTGATCATCTACCGCCGCGGGGTGCTCAAGAAATTCATCTCCGGCGTGCTTTACCTCAAGGCCGAATTTTCAGAGTGGGAAGGGCTGACGCAGGTCTTTTTCGGCCTGGCCGCCGGCGCGGCCATGTTCTTCGCCGTGATGGTGACGTTCTTCGTGGGGCGGACCTACGCCGTTAACAGCATGCCCTTCGTGGCGGCCGTGGTGGTCAGCTACGTTTTCAAGGACCGCATAAAAGACTGGCTGAAACTGCTGTTCTCAAAGAGCTTGACGCGCTGGATCTCCGACCGCAAGATAGACATCCTCGACTCCTCCGGCGGCGGCGGGCGCATCGGCCTGCTTAAGGAGGCGGTAACTTTTATCTCGGACAGGGACCTCCCGCCCGATATCGCCCGCCTGCGCCGCATAGATAATATCACCTCCGTGGACGAGGAGGGCAAGCCGGAGCGCATCTTCAAGTATAAGAAAGAGATAATCCTCTATCCCGAGGTGATAATAAAGAGCCACGAGCGCCGCCGCGATCTTAACGATATCATGCGCTTCAATATCCGCGAGCTGATAGCGCAGGCGGACGACTCCGCGGTGGATTATCCCTATGTGGACCCCGATACCGGCGAGCTGCGCACGGCGGCCTGCGCGCGGGTGTACCATCTCAATATGATGCTTAAGTACACTTACTTCGACAGGGAAGCGAAGGTGAACATACATTATGAGCGCATACGCATAGTTCTCAATAAGGACGGCATAGTGCGGCTGGAAGAAGTAAGAGTGGCGTAGGGGAATTTAGGGATTAAGGCTCAAGGATTAAGATGTACTGCGTGCCAGATAATCCTTGCCGCTTAATCCTTACTGCTTACAACTGGAGCTGATATGGAAATTAAAGCTGTCGGGATAATGGGCTCAAACACCACCGGGACGGGCGCCGCGGAACTGTTCCTGAAGCACGGCTTCCAGGTGCGCCTTTACGATGATTTCAAGGACAGCCTGAGCGTAGCGCTGGCCAAGATCTCCTGGTCGCTGAAGCTGGCCGGAAAAGACGAGCTGATGGGGAATATCGAAGGCGTCCAGGACCTCGCAAAGTTCAATGGCGCCGACATCGTGATAGAGGCCGCCGCAAAAGCCCCCGACGAGCGGAAAGTCTATTTTTCAAAGCTCAGGAAGCATCTTGACCAGCACTGCGTGGTGGCGGCCCGCTGCGGCGTACAGCCTTTAAGCGAGATAATCGAATATACCGAGCTGCCTAAAGAGCGGGCGCTGGGCTTTCACTTCATAAAGCCGGTGCGCTCCAACCAGCTGGTGGAAGTGGTGCGCACGGACCACACCAAGGACGAATACCTGGAAGCCGCGGCCGGCCTGCTGCGCAAGATAGGTAAAACCCCCGTCATAATAAAAGACAATCCCGGGCAGATAGTCGAAAGGCTGACCCGGCCTTTTATGCTGGCCGCTCTCAGGCTGCTGGAGTCGGGCAAGGGCTTCCCGCACGAGATCGACGCCGCTTTCAAGGAAGTGTCCGGCGCCGAGCGCGGCCCTTTTGAAATGGCTGATTTCGCCGGCCTCGATTCCGACTACCAGGCTACCGAGGCCATCTATGTTGCGCTGGGGAAACCGGCGCGGCTGGCCCCCTCGCCCACGCAGCTGCGCCTGGTCCAGTACGGCCAGCTGGGCCGCAAGACCACTATAGGCTATTACATCTACGAGGATGGCCGCATCGTGGGCGAGAACCCCGTGCTGCCCAACATGATAAAGTACCTCGGGCTGAAGAAGACCTTTAAAGAGGATATTTTCGCCGAGCTCATGCGGCCCGTAGTGGAAGAGGCTAAGCTGCTGGCCTCCGAGATCATGGCTTCCGAGTACGATATCGAGACGGCGGTGAAGCTGGGCTTCGGCTGGCCCAAGGGCCCCTTCGCTTTCAGCCGCGACATGGCCCGCCTGATGGAAAAGAAGAAGGTTTCCGAATTCGACAAGCTGGATACTTTCTAAGGCGGGACGTGCTATGGAAAAAAGGTCGCTGTTCGGGAAGCTGGGGAAAGCGATAGCTTCGTTTTTCCTGGTGGGCCGCAATCTGGACACCGTGCTGGTGGTGAAGACCGCCTACGCCCCCGACGGCAAGCACCGGGTGCGCTTTTTTCGCAGGGAAGATGACGGGGTCTGCGGCTTCCGCGAGGAATATTTCGACGATAAAATTCTGGAAATGAACTGGCTGCCCCTGAGCGGGGAGCCGGCCAAAGAGTACCCGGACCTGGACGCCGCCATAGCCGCCGCCAAAGCCGAAGTCCTCTGGCTGCACCTGGTAATGCACTGACCTAAGCGCCGAGGTAGCCCATCAGGCGGTAGATCAGCTTGGCGGTGTTGAACTCGGTGATGTTGGAGCCTATTATCGGCGCCGCCTCCACCACATCCGCTCCCACTACTTTCTTATTCATACAGACGGCCTTGAACAGCCGCAGCGCGTCGTGCCAGAGGAAGCCGCCCGGCTGCGGCGTGCCCGTGCCCGGCATTACCGACGGGTCGAACCCGTCCACGTCTATGGTCAGGTAAACGGTATCCGTAAGTTCGCGCAGGATAGCCCGCTCGAGCTTTTTGAAGTCCAGGTTCTCGTGCATCAGGTGGGTGGTCACGCTGCCGGCATTGTGGAACTGCCGCTCGTCCGCGCCCACGCTGCGTATGCCTATCTGCACCAGCCTGTTGGTGCGCGAGGCGGGATAAACGGCGCAGGCGTGGCTGTGCTTTGAGCCTTCGTAGGTCAGGCGCAGGTCCGCGTGCGCGTCGAAATGCAGTATGGACAGGTTCTTGTGCCGCTTTATAAAGGGAGGCAGCAGGGCCTGCGTTACGCTGTGTTCGCCGCCTATAAAGAAAGGCAGGGCGGAAGTAGCGGAAAGCAGCTCTTCCACCGAGCGCTCAAGGCAGGGGAAGAATTTCTTTTCGGGCAGCGCGCAGTTTACCGGCTGCGTGGTAAAAATGCCTTTCTTCCAGGTCTCTGTCTTCGTTTCCTCGTCCCAGAGCTCAAGCTGATAGGAGGCGTCGATGACCGCGGCGGGGCCGTGTTTAGTACCCCGGCCGTAGGAGGTGGTCTTTTCGTAAGGCACGGGTACCACCACGAAGGCGGCGTCCTTGAGATCTATCTTCTTGCGCAGTACGAATTGTTTGTTTGCCGGGTTGAATCGCATAGTTGCTCCGGGTGCTTAAAACGCCTGGTGCTGAAAAAACGGGCCCGTCTCCGGGCCCGGTCCCTCAGGCGCAGGTCCTGACTTAAAAAAGGAAAACCGCGGCCGAAACCACGGTGGTCCAGACGCCTTCCAGGCCTATGCCGGACTGCGTGATATTCGTGGTCTTTACTATTTTGCCGCTGAGCTTCCAGATCTCTTCCTTCTGGTCCCAGGTGGTTTCGCCGCCGAACTCTATGCCCTGGATGGTGGAGAGCATCAGCGCGGCCAGGTCTTCGGAGTACTCACCTGTTTTCTCGTCCGTCTCGCCGAAGGTGTGGTGCTCCGAGATATAGCCGTAGTGGGCGCGGTCCTTGGGGATGGCAATGCCCACCGAGGAGGCTATAAGGCGGTGATTTTCGCAGATCGCGTTGCGGCTGAGCACGCAGTGCAGTATCTGGCCCGGCTTGAGCTGCTCAATGCCTTTCTGGCGCGGGATGACCTTGCAGTGGGGGGGAAAAATGCTGGAGACATGCACAAGATTATACTTGGCTATCTTGGCGTCCCGGAGAGCTTCCTCGAAACTGGCGAGCTTCTCTTTGTGACGTCCTAAACCTTTGGTGAGAAACACTTCCTTGGGGACGGGGAATGATGACATGGGTTTATTATAATAAATTGCGGGGCGGAGAGTTGGGAAATTTCACCGCGCCTGCCGGCCGGAACGCAGTTCGGTTTCGAGCTCTTTAAGCTCCTTCGCCTGCGCGGCCAGCCGGGCGCCGCAGTCGTCCCTGATAAGCTGCAGCTTGCGGGAATATTCCTCCTGGTCGGAGCGGCGCGCCTCGTCGGAGCGCTTCGAGATATCGGTAAGTTGGCGCAGATAATTCTGCACGATGTCGTTCGCTTTGGCGATGAAAGCTTTTTCCAGGGTCTGGAGGAGGTCGCGCGTTTTCGCAAGGGTCGCCTTTATAAGCTCCCCGCGCTCCCGCTCTTTTTCTTCCAGCTTGCCGCCCAACTGCTTCAGCTCGCTCTTAAGCGCCGCGTTCTCCCGGGCGGCAGCGGCGCTCTCGCCGGCCGCCGCGGACAGGTTCTCCTCCGCGGTATTAAGCTTGTCCCTCAGGTCTTTTTCTTTTACGGTGAAGATCTCGGTCAGGTGGTTTTCCGCGGCGGCGGCGGCTTTGGCGGTGAGCGCCCTGATCCCGCTTTCCCTGGTTTCGTAAAAATCTTTAAGATTGGCTTCGCGCAGCGCGGCGCGCTCCTGTTCACCGGCCCGCGCCTGTGCGAGCTGCGCGGCCGCGGCTCTGTCCAGGGCCGCCTTTTCCCCTTCCCAGCCGCTCCTGAAGTCCTCGGCCTGCGCTTTAAGGGCTTCGGCGTGGCGGCGGAAACTTTCGGCCGTCTCCGCTTCGCGGGCCTTCAGCATTTCGAAGAAGCCGGCTTCCATCTCGGCGGCCCGCGCGTCCAGAGCGGCGCGCTCTTTTTCAAGCGCCTCTTCCTTTAATTTCAGCCGGGCGCCGAGGCGGGCGGTTTCGGCCCGCAGCTTTCCGGCATACTCGTCGCTGAGCGCCTGCTCGCGGGTCAAAGCTTCCTCGTATAGCTGCGAGGCTTTGATCTGCAGCGTCTCCTCCGAGCGCTTTTTCTCTTCTTCAAGTCGGGCTATATGCGCCTCGATAGTGCCGCGGGCCCCGGAGTCGCGCGAGATCAAAGCGTCCTTCTGTGCGTTAAGAGCGGCGTGCTGGAGCTCGATCTCCTCGTACTTCCTGGTCAGGCTCAGTTCCTTGATCTGGTAGGAGTCCTCCAGCGACTGCCTGAGCTGCGAGGCGCGCTCTTCGAAAATATTTTCAAGCTCCCGCTGTTTCCGGGCCAGCTGCTCGCTCTCGCGGGCGCGCAGGCCCGCGACTGTCTCGCGTTCCCTGGCGAGTTCGGCCTCCCGGGCGTCCAGGTCGCTCGTCCGGCGCGCGGCTTCTTCCGAGAATTCGGCCAGGTCAGCGGCGAACTGCCGCTCCAGGCTTTGCTCCTTTTTAAGCAGGGCGTCCCTGCGGCGGTCCGCCTCTTCGTTGAGCTCGCGGTTCAGGAGGTCGTTCTGCTCCGACAGCTCTCTCTCGCGGGCCAGGTGCCGGGCCTGCTGGTCGCGCCCGGCCGCCTCGGCGGCAGCCTCTTTTTCGGCGTAAAACTGTTCAAGTTCCGAGTATTTATCCTTCCAGGTTCTTTCCCCGGCTGTGAGTTCTGCGCGGGCCCTGGCCAGGGCGTCCTCCAGCCTTGCCGCTTTTTCTCTGTGCCCGGCGTCGGCCGCCTCCAGACGGCGGGCGCGCTCCAGGGCTTCCTTCAGGGCGATCTCACTGTCAGCCTTGAGTTCCTCCCTGAAGGCTTCTCTCTCGGCCCTGAATTCGGCTTCACGTTCGGTTTGCCGCGTTTTTAAAAGGGCTTCCACCTCGGAGCGCAGATTTCTGTCCCTGGCCGCGAGTTCGGCCTCTTTTTTTTCCAGGTCCGCCCTGAGCAGCTTCCGCTCTAATTCGAACCCGGAGCGCTGCAGGGCCGCCGCCTCGTCCAGCATGGTCTGGTATTTCTGCCACAGGCCTGATTCTTTTTCGGCCAGCTGGCGGGCGAGGTCCTGCTCGCGGCGGGCCAGGAGCTCCTCCTGGGCGCGCACCAGCGCCTCGAACTCGGTTTCCCTGGCCTTGTTATTGCGCTGCTCCTCCTCGGAGCTGTGCGAGCGCGCGGCGGCCAGCTCCAGGTCCTTGTCCCTGAGCTCCGCGGTCAGGCGCAGGACCATCTTGGCCGGGTCGAACTCGGTCTCCTTAAAGATGTCCTCGAAATCTCTGTTCATGGTAACGGCGCCTTACACCAAAGGCTTCCGCGCTTTCTGCTCGAGTTCCGCGATCTTGCGCTCATAGCTTTCCTTCAGCGCCGCTTCGCTCTCTTCCCATTTGTGCTGCAGGGCCTGCTCTTTCAGCGTACCCTTCTTGATATATTCTTCCTCTTTTTTCAGGACCCAGATCGTCAGGCGGTTCTGCTCTTCGTCCAGCTCTTTGAATTTCGCGTAGAGCGCCGTTTCCTGTTCCTTGCGCATTTTATCCACGGCCGCCCGGCCGCGCTCCAGTTCGGCGTAATAATTTTTCTCCAGCTCGTTCTTCCTGGCCGCGAATTCCTCCTCGCGGCGCATGGCTTCGGTGCGGTGCTTTATCAGTTCGGCGTCCAGTTTCTGGTTCAAAAGCACTTCCTTTTTCTCGAAGTCGGTTCGGAGGGACTGGCGGGCCGAGTTCAGGGCTTCAAGCTTCTGCGACTCCCACGCCAGCCGATCGCTGTGATACTGGGGATAAAGCTTTTCGGAAAGCTCCTTGTGCTTGGCTTCCAGCTCTTTTTCTCCGCGGACCAGCGCATCTTCTATCTCTTTGCGCCGCATTTCCAGCAGTTTTTCCTGCGCGGCCATAGCCTCTTTTTCCCGGGCGGCGGCTTCCGCTTCCAGCTTCGCCTCTTTTTCCGAGAAAAGGGCGGCCAGCGCCTGTTCCCTGGCCTTCAGTTTGGCGTCCAGCTCGGACTTGCGCCCCTCGAACGCTATGTATAATTTTTCAGCCTCGTCCTGCACGCGCTGCTGCATGACGGCTTCGGCGGCCTTAAGTTTTTCTTCGAACTGGGCCTGCAGCTGGGTTTCCTTCTGGAGCAGGCCGACCAGCCGGCCTTCGTGCTCCTTGTCCAGCACCTCCCGGTGGGAGTTGATGGCCTTGTACATCTCTTCCTTGACGGCCGCCACCTTTCCGAACAGCTCGTGCTCCTTGGCCTGCAACTCGCGGTAGAGGGCGGCCTTCAGGTCGCTGTGCTGCTGCTCCAGGGCGCTCTTCAGCTTGTCCTGCTCCGCTTCACTGGCCTGCAGGGCCTGCTCCCTCGCCCGGAAAGCTTCGTCCGTTCTGACGCGCTCCTGGCGGATCCGGTCCTCGGCGGCCGCTTCCACTTCGCGCACTTTCGCGGCGTGCGCCTCTTCCAACGCGGCCTTTTCCTCCAGGACCTTCAGGCGCTCGACTTCGGCCGCGGCGGCCCTGGCGGAGAACTCGGCCGCCAACCGTACTTTTTCGGCCTCCAGCTTGGCTTCCAGAGCCTTTTCGGCTTCCTCCGTTTTGCGCCGCAGCTTCTCTTTAAGCTCCTCTTCGCGCTTCGCAAGTCTTTCTTCCATTTTCGTTTCAGCCGCCCCGGCTTCGGCGCGCAGCGCCGACGCTTTGGCCTCCAGGTCCTTGCGGCCGGTCTCCGCCTGGGCGCGCAGACGCTCTTTTTCCGTTTCCAGCTCCCTTTTGAGGTCGCTCTCGGCGGCCTCTAGCGAGGCTCGGCGCGCGGCTTCCAGCTCCGATTCTTTCTGCGCGTAGTTGAGCTTCAGCTCTTCTTCGAACTGCGTCAGCTTGTTGTGCAGAAGCGTGCGGTGTCCCTTAAATTCTTCTTTAAGCTTCTCTTTTTCCTCGTGCAGCGTGGTTTCCTTTTCGATGCGCCACTCATCCTCGCGCGCCAGCCACTCATCCTTCAGACGGAGCTTCGCGGCGTCTACGCTGGATTCAAGAGTCTTTTCCTTAATAAGGTAGGCCTCTTCGAGGCCGGTCCTCAGGGTTTCCAGCCGCGCGGTGTGCGCGGCCTCTATGGCCTTCCGGGCTTCGCCTACCGCCGCCTGCTGGCGTTCCGTCCAGGTGTTCTGCTCTTCCAGGAGGGCGGCGCGCAGGTCTTCCTCGCGGGTGCGCAGCTCCATTTCCGTCTTATCGCGGAACGCCTGGAATTCATGCTCCCGGCGGGCGGCGAGCGAGGCGTCACGTTTCTTAAAAGCTTCCTCCAGGCGGGCGGTCTCTTTGAGGATCTCTTCCCTGGCCTGGGCGCGGCTTTCCTCCGCCGCTTTTTCCCACTTCATGCGGGCTTCTTCCACTGAGACGGCGTAGCGGGCGCGTATTTCCTCCTCGCGCTTCCTCACCAGGTCCACCACCTGGCTCTCCAGCCTCAGGCGCATGTCCACGTATTCCTGCTCCTTCTTCTCCGCCGTTTCCTTGATGCGGGCGCGCATGGTCTCGAGCTCGTTCTGGCCGGCCGCTCTGAAGGCGGCCAGCTCGGACTTGTAGCCCTCTTCGGCGCGGACGAGGCGCTCGGCGAAATCTTTTTCCTGCGCGGTCTGCCTTTCGGCGAAGGCCGCCTGCCTGTCCCTTTCCCGGGCGGCGGCGGCGGCGCGGACCTCTTCCATCCTGAGCTCCGTTTCGGCGAAAAGAGAGGCTTCTTTTTTGCGGGAGGCTTCCTCAAGCTCCTCACGGCGCACGGAAAGCTCCTTTTCGGCGTCCGCTTTCAGGAGCGCCAGCTTCTCAAAATGCTCGTCTTCCAAGTTCCTTTTGAATTTTTCGAGCTGGTCTTCCTTCTGCTTGTGCAGTTTTGCCAGCTCTTTGGCCCTCGTCTCGTAGCGCTCGCGCAGGGCCATCTCTTCCTGCTCGGCGCGCACGCGCTGGGTGGCCATCAGTTCGGTCTCGAGGCTTTCGTATTTTTCGCGCAGGGCCATTTCCCTGGCGGCCAGGTTGTCCTGGTGCTTGGTCAGCAGGGTGCTGAGCTCCGCCTCTTTCAGCTCCGCGATCTTCCGGTGTTCGTCGATCAGGCTGAGCTTTATCCGGCCCATCTCGGATTCCCGGGAGGCCAGCTCGGTCTTGAGCGCCTGTATCTCTTTTTCGAGCTGGGCGCGGGCGGCGCGCCAGCTGGCGGCTTCCTCGTTGAGGATCTGTTCGCGCAGGGAGGACTTCAGGTCCGTCTCCATGGCGGTCTGGGTTTTCCAGTTCTCTTCCCAGGTCTTTATGGTCCCCTGCCATTTTTTGAGGATCTCGGTTTTCTGCTCCACCTGTTCGGTGAGCGAGCGGTTCAGGCCGGTCTTGGTGCGGTTCTCTTCCCGCAGGCGGCCGAGGTCCTCCTGCAGGCCGTGGATCTTTTCCACGGCCCAGCGGAGCGCGAGCTTCGCGGTTTCCACATCGGTTATGGTGGACGGGTCTAGTTTAGGTTCCTGCTCCATTGAATTCCTCCGGCAAAATCCGCTGAGAACGAAAAGCAATTTAAGGGTTAATAAATCCTTTTAAATGCGCGCGGTCATACAGGAAAATTATACAAAAGGCTTGTTTATAAAATATTAAATTCTTGTTGCGGGGATGCTGAGATAAATAAGCATGGCCGCCCGCTTTAAACGGACGGCCTTAGCCTGTAGAAACCAAGAGGGGTTGTGCTTCCCGGCCTATATGGCCGGGCGTACCGCTTTGCCGCTCTTTATGCAGATGGTGCAGACGTAGACTGACTGCGTCTTGCCGTCCAGCGCCACTTTCTGTTTCTGAAGGTTGGGCTTGAAAAGCCGTTTGGTAGCCCTGTGGGAATGACTGTAGGAGTTACCGGAAACGGGCTTTTTGCCGCAAAGTTCGCATTTGTAAGCCATGTGTTTATTATAGCAAATCACGGGGTCCGCACAAAGTTTGTAGAATACTTATACGATGAAATCCCATACCGCCTACCTTACTTTGAACACTTCAGAACGCTGCGCCATAGTCAATATAACCTCAACAATAGAGGCCGAACTGGCCAAAAGCGGCATAAAGGAAGGGCTGTGCCTGGTCAATTCCATGCATATTACCTCCAGCGTGTTCATTAACGACAATGAACCCGGCCTGCATAAGGATTTCCTCGAGTGGGTGGAAAAGCTGGCGCCTTACGCCGCGCACGGCTACAGCCATAACCTTACCGGCGAGGACAACGGCGACGCCCACCTGAAGCGCACCTTGATGGGCCGCGAAGTGGTGGTGGCGGTTACTGACGGGGCGCTGGATTTCGGTCCCTGGGAGCGGATCTTTTACGGCGAATTCGACGGCAGGCGCGCCAAGCGCGTGCTGGTGAAGATAATAGGGGAGTGAGCTGACGAATGGAACGGAAAATCTACTATTACGACACGGACTGCAGCGGCGCGGTGTACCACGCCAACTACCTGAAATACTTCGAGGAAGCCCGTTCTGAATACCTGGAGGCCCGCGGGCTTACCGTTAAGGGCCTGCTCGAAAAGGGCGTGGGCTTCGCCGTCCGCCGCCAGGAGGCGGAATATAAATTCCCCGCCTTTTACGGCGACACGCTGAAGATAAAGGTCTGGGTGAGGGAATTTACCCCGTACCGCATAGTTTTCGCCTACTTGCTGCATAACCAGGAAGGCCGGCTCATCGCCAAAGCGGAGACGGACCTGGTCTGCGTGGGACGCGACCTGAAGCTCATAGAGCTGCCGGATGAGATCAAGGCCGCGCTGGCCGTCAGCCCGGCATAAGGTGTAAAAGGGGCCTTGATCATAACGCCGGCCGGTATACTACAGGCGCAAAAAAAAGCCCCGCCAGGGGGCTTTTTCTTTTTCCGGGACCGGGTCAGTCTTCCTTCAGCTCGGTCACCGGGCCGAACTCCGAGAGCGGCTTGTCGAACTTTTTCGCGTCGCCGATGACGAAGATCAGGGCGTTCTTCGTGTCGTAGATGTCCTTCGCCGTCGCGAGGAGGTCGTCCTGGCTCACCTGCCGTATCCGGGAAACATAATTATCCAGATAGGCGTTTTCAAGGCGGTAAAATTCCTCGGAGGCCCGTTCGGTAATAAGTCTGAACGGGGTGGGGAACTTGAAGACGAACGGATTTATGATGGCGTCCTTGCCGCGCTTCAGCTCCTCCTGCGGGACCGGCTCGGAGCCCGCCCTTTCCAGCTGCTTCAGTATTTCGGAAAGCGCCTGGGAATAGGTCTCGGGCTTCGTGCCGCAGTAGGTGTAGGTAAAGCCGTGCTTGGCGCGCCTGGGGCTGCTGGATTGCACCGTGTAGGCCAGGCCTTTTTTCGAGCGCACTTCGGTCATAAGCCGCGACTGCATGCCCCCGCCGAGTATTTCTGAAAGCACGGTAAGCGGGTACTCCTCCGGCGAGTTGTAGCCGAGGCCCTTCTGCAGGATCACGATGAAAGCCTGCGAGATATCCTTGTTGATGAAATATATCTGCCGGCCTTCTCTGGGCTTGAAGTCGGCTATTTCCGGCCGGGTGACGGTCCCCTTTTCCCAGGAGGAGAATTTTTCTTTGAGGGTCTTCAGCATTTCCTCGTCGGAGGCGAAATCGCCGCTGACGGAAATAATTACGTTGTTCGGCCTGTAGTAGGCGGCGTGGAAAGCCTGCATGTCCGCCCGGGAAATGGCGGCCACGGTAGCGGCTTCCTTGCGCCAGCCGTAGGGGTGCTTCGCGCCGTAGAACATCCGTTTAGCCTCGCGGAAAAGCTCGTCGCTGGGCTTATCGTTGCGCCTGCGGAGCATTTCCAGTTCCTCGTCTTTGGCCAGCTTCAGCTTCTCCTCGTTGAAGACCGGTTCCCGCAGTATTTCGGCGTAGATGTCCAGCACTTTCGGGAGGTCTTTCTTCAGCGTGGTCATGTCCAGCCGCGTTTCTTCGGAGAAGACCGAGCTGTCTATGGAGGCGCCCAGGTATTCCAGCTGCTTGTCTATCTCGTCCGCGGTGTAGCTTTTGGTGCCGCCGTCCTTCAGCAGCTGCGCGGTAAGCTCGCCCAGGCCGATCTTTTCGGCCGGGTCATGCGCGTTGCCTATGCCCACCATGGCGCTGAGGTGGACCACGGGCAGCGTGGTGTCCTTCATCAGATAGACCACCATTCCGTTCTCAAGCGTGAAGCGGTCCCCCTTAGGCGGCCTGAATTCCAGGTCGGGGGCCGCGGGCATGCCGGGCGGGAGCGCCCAGACGGAAGAGGCTGTTATAAGCATAAAGGCTCCTGCTGCTGATTTTATGAGATTCTTCATTTCGCTTCCCCCGCGGCCGCGGCGTTCTCCGCCGCCTCCGGCTGCCTGAGGAAGACCGCGGTGTAATTCCCGCGCGTAAAATATTTCCGCGCCGCCCGCGAGATATCCTCCGGCTTCAGGGCGCGCAGCTTCTCCATGGTTTTCCAGTCGAATTTCCAGTCGCCCAGGATCTGCTGGTTGATGGCGAAGTTGCCGCTGAGGTCGAGGCTGCCCTCCAGCTGTTTTACCATGTCCGCCTCATAGTTGTTAATAACCCTTTCCATTTCCCACTGCGTCGGCGGCTCTTTTTTCAGGCGGTCTATTTCCGCCCAGACGGCGGTCTCGAGTTCCTCCATGGTGTGGGGGGCTTTAGGCGCGGCCCCTATCAGGAACAGCGACGGGTAGCGTATTCCCGGAGCCATGGGAGAGGATTGGGCGTAAAGCGCCAGCTGCGAGCCCTCCACCAGGTTCCGGTAGAAGCGGGCTGTCTTGCCGCTGGAGAGGATCTCGCTGAGCATGATGAGGGGGTACATATCCGGGCTGCCCAGGCCGGGGTTGTGGAAAGCCAGCCTTATCATGGGCTGCGCCTTGGCGAAAACATTTATGCGCTTTTCCGAGGCCTGCGGCGGCTCCTTGGTGACGGGGGTGACCGGGATCTCCTTCGCCTTCCAGCCGGCGAAATATTTTTCGGCCAGGCTTATCACCTCGGCCGGCTGCACGTCGCCCACCACGGCCAGCGTGGCGTTATTGGGGGCGTAATAATCGTTGAAAAATTTCTCGGCGTCGGTGCGGGTCAGGCGCTTCAGGTCGTCCATCCAGCCCAGGGTGTGGTTCCGGTAGGGGTGGGCGGTGAAGGCGCTGGCGTACAGCATCTCGCTCATTACGTGGGAGGGGTCGGATTCGTACATGCGGCGCTCTTCCATCACCACGCTGCGCTCCCGGTAAAACTCGCGCAGCACGCCGTTCTTGAAGCGGTCGGACTCTATCACCATCCAGGCCTCGAGCCGGCTGGACGGCAGGGAAACCATGTAGGTGGTATAATCCTGCGAGGTTCCGGCGTTCAGCCCGTGTTCGCCGAGCTCGCCGTAGACGCGGGACAGCTCGCCGGTGACGGCGTACTTATCGGCCTCTTTTTCAAGGTCGTTGAGCTTTTTCTGGAGAGCGGCCACCTTTTCCGGGTCCGCAGCTTCGTAGAGAGTCTCTTCCGCTATCAGGTCCTTCGCCGCTATTTCTATTTTCTCCAGCACCACTTTTTCATTGGCATAGTCGGAGGTGTTCATGGTCTTGGAACCCTTGAAAGCCATATGCTCGAAAAGGTGGGCCAGGCCGGTTTTGCCCTGGGGAGTGTCCACGTTGCCGACCTTGAAGGTCATAGTGAGGGAGACGGTGGGGACGAATTTCTTTTCCAGGATAAGAAGTTTCAGCCCGTTCTTCAGCGTATAGGAGATCACCGGGGGATATTTGGGGTCGGTTTCAACCGAGGCCCCTTTCGGCAGGCCGGTGTCGGGAGTATCTTTCGCGAAAGAAGGCTGGCAAAACAGCAGAAAGCAGGGAAGGAAAAGGGAAAACTTCATCAGGTCCTCCGGAGAAAAAGGCTGGGGTATTATCATGTCGGAGTATTATACTAAATTGATTTTTAAGGGCGGGATAAAGCGACGCAGCGGAAAGGAACCGGGCGCGGGGGCCGGAGCTATTTAAGCCGGCAGGAAACATCTGCCACCCCGGTCCTATACGAAGTGAGGCGGGATCAGACCGGGTCAGCGCTTAAGTTTAAAAAGATGCGAGTAGCTGAGGGAAAACCCCGTCATGATATTGGTGGCCGTGCCGGCCGCGAGCTTGTTCGTGGCCAGGAAGAAATTAAAGAACGGGGTTATCATGACGTCTCTGTACAGTTTTGTGCTGACTTTAAAATTCAGCTCCAGTCTTTGTTTAAGGTCTGCGGCGGTGTCGAACCTGCTTCCGGCGAAATTCCTGTAATTCCCTTCGGCGGTGAGCAGAAGCGCGGTGCCCGGCAGCAGCATGTTCATTCCGAAACCGGCCTCGGCCGCGTATCTGGTCCTGGCGGGACTGTAAGTGTAGGTCTGTTCGGTCACCAGGCCGGTATAAAGCTCGCGGATATAAGCGCCCTCGAAAAGCTTCAGGCCGGCCCTGCCCCGCACTATCTTCCTCTTTGGCAGAGCGGGCTGGTGGGTGAATTCCGTGTCGTAGGCCAGATTGAAGAACGGACCCAGGACCATGGGGCCGAGAAAACCGTGATAGCGCAGGAGCTGGTATTTTAATTCGCTTTCGATCAGTATCTGGTCTACGCTTTCCGTTTTCACGCGGGGCTGGCTCTTGGGGCGCAGGGTCGTTTGGCCGTAATTCGCCGACAGGCCGGTGTCCAGGCGCAGATTCCCGTTGTAAAATTCCGAAAACAGCTTGCCTGAGCCCTGAATATAGGTCTGGCCGGTAGTCCGCAGCCGGGAATCGCTTACCTGTGAGAAATTTTCGGTGTGTCTTACGCCGGTATCGCTGGCCTGAAGCGAAAGATCCCTGAGATTAAGGCGCCAGACCGGCTTGCGCGCCGGTTCGTTCTCTATAAGTTTTCTGACCGCCGCTTCCCAGGAACCGTCCGCGGCTTCTGTTTTTGTTTTTGTCAGATATTCAATAATGATGGTGTTAAGGGTCTTTTGTTCGTAGCCCGCTATCCTTGCGTCCTTTAATTGCGGATATTTTCCGGTCTCCCGCAGTAATCCGGCCGGGAAAGCCGCCAGGTACAATTCGCCGTCTTTTACCGGGAGCCCCGAGATCAGTTGTTCCTTGTTCAGCCCGGAAACGGCGAAATACTCGCCGGCATGATATTTCCGATAGCCGTCGGCGTCCTTTTCCTCAAGTTTGAACTCGAATTTAGGCGTCAGCGCCCGGATCAAACTGCCGGGAACCCAGGCCTTCACCACTTTGTCATCCTCTCCGAGCCAGGTCTTGATCATCGAGGCCGAGACGTCTCCGAGAATGTTGCTGGAGAACGGCTGGATCTTCATGAAAGCTATTTCCGCGCCGGTCTTTTCTTTCAGCACGGAGACTAACAGATTCTTAAAATCAAGCTGGGAATATTGCAATCTGGGACGCTCTAGGTCCGTGTATACTCTTCTGATGTCCGGAAGGAGAAAATCTTTCGAGCCGAAAAAATGCTGAAATATCTGCTCTTTTAACAGGTCGTATTCGCCGTCGTAAAGGACGTCTTCGTCCGAAACAGGAACGCTCCGGCTTCGCAGGGTTTTAAGAACTCCGCTTTCGGAAAATTCCAGCTCCAGCGCTCCTACTCCCCGCGAATCCCGGATTATCAAAGCCGCCGGCGAGATATGGACTTGCCTGTCCCAGCCCTCGAGATTTATCTCTTCCCGTCTGGTGCCGGCTTTTTCCCAGCTTTTCGGGCCGATGATTATATCTATGCCCGGGACCAGCAGGAGCCGGCCAAGATCTTCTTTCGAGTTCGAGACCGCCACTATCAGTTTGGCGTTATGTACGCCTCTCAGTTCCTCGATCAGGCTGCTGTACGACCCGTTGTCGATCGGGGGTTTTAAGGTCACGGGCACATCGCCAAGCTCCGTAAGCTGGTCCGCGTTCGGGGGAAGGAAAGAAATAAAAGCCGTCCGTACGCCGTTCAATTCCTTGATAACATAGGGCTTTATCAGTTCGGCCAGTTTCGGGTCCTTTATTTCTATATTGGAGCAGAGAAAGTTCATTGCGCCGGCCGGGACCGGTGCGGTTTGTTTTGCGGACCACTCCCAGAGATACGGCAGATCCTCGGCGTCAAGCGCGACAATATCGGTCTTGAACTTTTCCAGACGCGCTATCGCTTTGTCCGCCGGCATTCCTATCACAGTGCGCATCAGTTCGCCGCCAAGGCCCGCGCTTATAAGGATATTTTTGTCTTTGCGGGAGGACCTTTCCAGCACATCCCTGCTGAATCCGCTCATCCCCATGGGGGAACAGGCTTCCGTGACCTTTATTGTTTTTCCTCCGCTGTTGATCACATAAACCATATTTATGGTGCGTGACCAGCGGCTGCCGAAGGCTTTGGTTTTCAGGTCCAGCGCGGTGAATATTTTTCCCTGCGGCGTGACGCCGGTCACCAGATCGGCCCGCGCTTGTTCCACAGTGTAATAGGGCGGAAGAGCGCGGACTATCAGGTCCGTTAGTTCGGAGGAAAGGGACGGGGAGGAGACGAGCACGGTTTTTCCTCCCAGCAGGATGTCCGCCTCGCCTGTTTTTGAATAATTGGTGGTGGAGTTCAATTCGTCCAGGGTAAGGCCCTGGGGGAGGCTGAGTATGAAGCGACGGCCGTCGGTGTGGGACACTATAGTGGCGACGGCTTCTATTTTAATAATGTCGGTGGACATCGCCGCGGCTACCAGGCCCCGCGAGAGTTCGAAGCTTATCTGGAAATCCTGGTCATAGTAAAAAATGCCTGCGTCTTTTACCGGCGCGGCCGCGGCCGTGAGAAACAGGGCCGCCAGCAGAATACCCGAAAGTACAGATGAGCGCTTCATCGGACAAGTTT
>CAIQNV010000089.1 GCA_903873295.1 uncultured Elusimicrobia bacterium | reverse complement strand
GGTTGCCCATTCCGCCGCGCAGGAACCCTTGCGTGGTTCCCCCCGAAGCGGGGCCCCCCTCCGCAAAGCGGCTCCAGAGCAACCCCATGTCCGGCCCGTAACCAGGCTAAATCCGGAAGCCTCAAAAGAATATGGATAAAAAGCAGGCTAAAGCTATAGATGAACGGTCCCTTGAGCTGCCTCCCGAGGCCGCGCGGCGGCTGGGGCTGTCGGCGGGGGCGCGGCTGGAAGTTGTGGTTAAGCGCGGCCGGATCGAGATCCTGCCCGACATCCACAGCCTTTCCAGAGTTTATATCGAGCCTACCTCGAGATGCAATCTTACCTGCCGCACCTGCATCCAGAGGACCTGGGACGAGCCGCAGGGGGACATGGCCCCCGCGGTTTTCGACAGGCTTCTTAAGGACCTCCGCCGCTTTCCCCATCTGGAATCGGTAATGCTCGGCGGCTTCGGCGAGCCCACGGCCCATCCGGAGCTGCTCCGCATGGTTTCAGCCCTAAAAGCGACCGGCGTCAGGGTCGAGATGGTTACGAACGGCACGCTGCTGGACGCGAAAATGGCGGACGGGCTGCTGGCCGCCGGCCTCGACCGCCTTTGGATATCCTTCGACGGGGCGGACGAGCTGAATTTTGAGCGCAACCGGCAGGGCGCGCGCTTCAGGGAAGTTGTGGAAAATATCAAGCCGCTGCGCGGCAAACTTGAGCTGGGCATAGCTTTTGTGGTTTCGCGCGCCAATTTCGCCGACCTGAAAAACCTGGGCTGGCTGGCGAAGAAGACGGGCGCGGCTTTCGTTTCCGTCAGCAATGTTATCCCCTACGCCCCGGAAATGGAGCGCCAGATGGTTTGCTCGCTGGCGCTCAGGCTGGGTTCCATGGCCCGGGAGCGCGGCGGCGCCGAGGTGGACCTGCCGCGGATAGACCTGAATGATTCCACCCGGGAGACGCTCTGGCGGCTTGCCGTGGGCAATGAATCACTTTCGCTCATGGGCACGCCCCTCGGCGCGCGCGTCGACGAGTGCCGCTTTATCCGGGAGCGCTGCTCCTTTATCCGCTGGGACGGCAAGGTGGCGCCCTGCATGGCGCTGCTGCATTCCCACGTGGTGCATTTTCACGGCGCTGAGCGGCGCAATAAGAGCCATTCTTTCGGCGATCTCGCGAAGCGCGGCTTTTGGGAGATCTGGACCTCCAAAGAGTATTCGCTTTTCAGGGAGAAGGTGTCGGAGTTTAATTTTTCACCGTGCCATGTATGCGGGGGCTGCGGCTTCTCCGGCGATAACGCCGAGGACTGCGGCGGCAATGTTTTCCCCGAAACCTGCGGCGGCTGCCTCTGGGCGCAGGGCATAATCCAGTGCCCCTAAGAGCGCATAGCTAAAGACATTAAAGCAAAACCCCGTCCGCATTACGCGGACGGGGTTTTGTTATGCCTTTATCAATGTCAGCTTAGAACTTGTAGCCGACGGTGATGGCGGGCAGCCGCGCGACTGCGCTGTATTTGCCGTTCATGGTCTTGTCGGTGGTGCTGACCGCCGTGTCGCCGCCCATGCTGTTTGTGATCCTTCTTTCAAGGAACTTCAGGTACATATAGGAAGCGTCAATGGTGATGTTTCCCACGGTGTAGCCTGTACCCACGGAGACGGCGATGCGGTCGCTATCCGGTACGCGGGTCTCAAAGTGCTTGTTCCCGACGGGGTTCATGTCGTAGAAGGCTCCAGCGCGGAATTTCCAGGCATCGGAGACTTTATGTTCGGCGCCGGCGCGGAAGGCCCAGACGCTTTTCCAGTTCTTGATGTCTTTGGAAAGCATTGCGCCGGTGGCATCGCTTTCTATGATAATGTTCCTGTAGGTCGTCCAGTTGGTGTAGTCGGCTTCGGCGGAGAACAGCCACTTGTCGCTGTGTTTATAGGCCGCGCCGAACTGCATCATGTCTGGCAGTGTGAGGTCCGCTTTAATCTTAGTTACGGAGGTGGTTGTCAGATCGCCTTCAAGCTTTACCTTGACCTTGCTGCGGTAGTTGGCTCCGAAGTTCCACTTGTCGTTGAGTTTGTATATGGCGGCTGCGTTATACCCCATGCCCTTGCCGTCGCCCTTAAGGTTCGCGGGTACACCAGGCAGAAACGGGGAGGCCATGCGATTGAGTGTCGCGTCGACCATAACGTAGCTAAGACCGGCCGCCACGGAAATCTTTTCCGTCGCCTTAAATGCGCCGTTGAGATTATAGTTTATCGCCGTTATTTCAGACTTGGTGGCAACATATGAGGTGTTCGCCGTATTGTCCCATTTCGTGGAAAGACCGAAAGGAGCGTTAACGCCAAGGCCCAGGGAGAACTTATTGCTCAGTTTGTGCGTGGCATAGAAATGGGGGGGGACATGTACTTTTTTCTCCACCCGGTCCATGGTGCCGCTAGTGTTGGTATGCTCCATGAAGGGGGCTACCATTACGGTGCCGAGCGAGAGGTTAGTTCCCTCAAGGCGGGTAATTGCTGCGGGATTGTACCACACTGCCGACGCATTGTCGGCCACGGCCACGAACGAATTGCCCATGCCGGTAGCTTTAGCGTCCTGTTCTGCAAGGCGGAAGCCGGCTGCGTTGACATTTCCAGCCATCGCCATGAGGCCTGCCAGCAATAGAACTGTTATATTTACCATTATTCCTCCCCTAATCAATTTGACTACCCCCAAATTATACAAAAAACCCTCCGCAAAAAAACTTAACGAAGGTCAATAAAAAGGAGGCAGGCCATAATTTATATAATTTACGGGACAACATGCGAAAACAGCGCGTCAAAAGCAGCGTAAGAGCCTCTATGAAAGACGGCGTGGCCTGGGCCGCCATGAGCGGCTTTGCCGACCCCTACGCCGTACCCTTCGCGATGGCGCTCGGGGCCTCCACTATGGGCGTGGGCGTGCTGCGCTCTATCCCCTCGCTGGCGTCCTCTATCTTTCAATTTTTCAACGAAAGGATGGTGCGTGGCCTGGGCAGTTGCAAAAAGGCGCTGCTGCTGACCGTCTTTGTGCAGACTCTTTCGCTTTTTGCCGCCGCAGCGGCCGTCTTTCTGCCCGCGGGAGCGGCTTTCCCGGCGCTGCTGGCCGCGGTAGTTGTCTACGCGGTGGCCGGCAATATGTCGGGCCCGCCCTGGGCCGTGCTTATGGGCGAATATATCCCGGCCTCGAAGCGCGGCAATTTTTTCGGCTTTAGATCTCAGGTGGTGGGGATCACTTTTTTCGCGGCCAGCTTCCTGGCTTCGGAAATACTAGGGCTGGCCGGCAAGGGGACGCTCTGGGGCTTCTGCGCGGTTTTCTGCGCGGCCGGCGTCTTCAGGGTTATGTCTTATTATTTTCTCACCTTAATGCACGAGCCGCGCACCTGCTTCCACATGCCGCGCGGCACTGAGGTCAAGTTCCTGGCCTCCTTCGATTTCCGCAAAGGGCGCGTTCCGGCGCTTTTCTTCTCGGTGCTGGTGCTGCTGGCGTCTACTTACCTGGCTGCGCCCTACTTCAGCGTTTACTCGCTTAAAGAGCTCAGGTGCGATTATTTTCATTATATGGTGCTTATGACCATAGGCCCGCTTATGACTTATCTGTTCATGAAGCGCTGGGGGCAGGCTGCCGACGCCTATGGCAGCGTGAAGATACTTAAAGCCGCCTTCCTGCTTATTCCCGCCGTGCCGCTCCTCTGGGCCCTCAGCCGGAATTTTTACTATTTGGCGGCGGTGGAGATGTGCTCGGGGATCATCTGGGGGGCCTATCTTATAGGGATGAATAACTTCATTTATGAGACTATTCCGGCGCATTCCCGCGCGGGGTATAACGCTTTTTTCAGCTTCACCAACGGCCTGGCACAGTTCGGCGGAGCGCTAGCCGGCGGCTGGCTTTACGAGCGGCTCCCCGCTATATGGGGCAGCGCTTTTATTTTCCTGCTGCTTATTTCGGCTTTTCTCCGGGCACTGGCCGTTATCCCGCTGTTCCTGATGGTGCGCGAAGTGCGCTCCGTGAGGGCTGTGGGCCCGGTGGAACTGCTGCTTTTTGTTTCCGGCTTCAAGCCCCTCGTCGGGTAGTTTCCGCGGCTGCCTGTTCCCCTGTCCGCTCCCCGCTTAAGAATATGGGCCTTTGTGCCTATGCAGAAGCAGGTCCTTTGTCTTGACAAGACAAGACCTATAGGTCTTGCGCTGTGTGTTTTTCTGTGGTATAAATAGGGTGACGGTATAAAAAATTATATCAGGAGAGTTTTAAAATGATAAATTTTACCAAGGTTGCGACAGCGGGACTTTTATCCTTTAACTTTATTTCCTGCGTCTTCGCGGTGGAAAGCGGAGTTTTAAACTCCGCCGGCCTGGGCGCTGAAACTGTCGGCCTGCCGGAGGTTCCGGCTCCCTCCTCCGAAGCCGCCGCGCAGTCTGAAGCCAGGGACCTGGGTCTTTTCCGCTACTTCGGCTACGGCGAAACGCCCAGGCCTGAAATGCTGGTGATCAGAAAAGGCGCTAGAACGGCTGCCGTGGTTTCCGTAAAGCTGGAGTCCATAAAGAACGCCTACTTAAAGCCCGCTATTATTTTTACCACCGGAGCCGGCACAAAAGTGTATGTCAGCGGCACCAAAGCTTCAAATTGCCCGGACGGCGGCAGCTCCTGCGCCGAAAAGGACAAGTTTTTCCTTGTGCTGACCACCGGCAAGAACGAGAGTTTCTTCGTGCGGGCCGTTGATATCCTTAATTGGGGCATCCTTTACAGCGGCTCAAAGACCGTCACCATAGACGGAGAAAAATACGTGGTGAAGATATACGCCAACGCTTCCACCCCCGAGAACAGCAGACTGGAGGTCAAAGGGCCCCGCGGCGTGGCGCTGAACTCCTCCCTTAAACAGGTCGGGGACGGCGTGGCGGCCATGGGCGTGGATGTTAAGCTGGGCAAGGTTTACAAGCTGGCTTACGGCAACGAAATAGTGCAGGGCCCCCAAGGCGTTAATTTCACCCAGAAAATGCTGGTGCTGATGATCCCGTTCCCGGTCGTGGACGCGGCTTCCTACTTCATTTTTAACGCTTCCGATATAAAGCCCTCCGGAACTGCCTTCCCCTCGTTCGAGAAAGATTACGGCTTCAGGCTGGAAGGCGGCACGCTGGATATTTACAGACTGTGACGGTCAGGCGCCATAAGCCGCTGGAAAGGAGCCCGGGACAAGCCCCGGGTTTCTTTTTTGGTCCGACCGCAGGTCCGCCTTGCGGGATAGTCTGACCATTTTTTGTATTATATTCTGGACAAGCCTCGTTAAAGCCGCCTGCGGACTATAGGGGACTATATGGACAACCTCCGGGAGATCATAAGCTATCTGAAAGGGAAAAAGGTCCGCTTCGCGGACGCGCGGGAACATCTTTTCCGCGAGCGGGAAATAGCGACGGAAGACACCCGCGTCGAACAGATCACCGAGCAGAACGTTTCGGGCGTCGGCATAAAAGTGCTCTATGAGAACGGCTGGGGCTACGCTTCCACGAGCGCCGTGGACCTCGACTCCCTCAGGAGAACGGCCGACAAGGCGCTGTCCCTCGCCAGGTACGCCGACAGCTCCGCCGCGGGGAAAGTCGAGCTGGCCGCCGAGCCGAAACACGTGGCGAAATTCGCGACCAAAATAAAAGAAGACCCGTTCCTGGTAGACATGAGCGATGCCGCCGGCGTACTTATACAGGCGGGCGAAACGATCCTGAAGGGGAAGGATATTATCAAGGCGGGCTCCTATCTCGTGCTAAGGAACATAAAGAAAAAATACGCGAATACGGAAGATTCGCTCATAGAGACCGATGTCTTTACGATACTTCCTCAGATAGAGGCTACGGCCAAAGCGAACGGCGAGGTGAAGTCGCGGCATTACTGGCCCGCGCCGATGAACGCCGGCTACGAATATTTCAGGGGCCTTGATTTCAGGGCTAACGCCGAGAGAATAGCCGCGCAGGCCCGCGAACACTGCTTCGCCAGATCCTGCGAAAGCGGCCCCGCGACCCTCATCCTCGACCCCGAGCACCTTGCCCTTACCATGCACGAATCCGTGGGCCATCCGACGGAGCTGGACCGCGTCCTGGGCTACGAGGAGTCCTGCGCCGGCAGGAGCTTCGCCACCATGGACAAGCTTAATACTTTCAAGTACGGCTCGGAGATAGTCAACCTGGTGGCCGACAATACTCTCGAGGGGGGCCTCGCGAGCTGCGGCTACGACGACGAAGGAGTGGAATGCCAGAAGTGGCATATCGTTAAAGACGGGATACTTTCCGGGTACGTGGTGAACCGGGAGCTGGCTCACAGGATGAAGATGCCGCGCGCCAACGGCACCACCAGGGCCACCAAATACTCCGATGTGCCCATCACCCGGATGCCCAACCTTTATCTCGCGCCCGGCGGGAAGCCGCTCACGGCGGAGGAGCTGATAGCGGACACGGAAGACGGGATCTATATCGAGGGCATGGGCTCGTTCAGCATCGACCAGATGCGGCTTAATATGCAGTTCGGCGGCGACGCTTTCTGGGAGATAAAAAAGGGGAAGCTTACGGGCATGCTTAAGAACGTGGTCTATAACGCCATCTCCTACGAATTCTGGCGCAGCTGCGACGCCATCGCCGACGAGCGGGCTTTCAAAAGGGCGGGGTTCATCACCTGCGGCAAGGGCGATCCCATGCAGGCGGCCCAGATGACGCACGGCGCCAGCCCGGCGAGGTTCCGCAATATCATGGTCAGGAGGGCGAAATGATGAACAAGACGAATCTCATCCTGGAAAAGATCCTGAAAGAGCCGGTGACCGACCACGTCGTTCTCTCCTACGAAAAGGCCGAGACGCACCACATAAGGTTCTCCAATAACTCCGTGAACAGGGAAAACCTCTTCAAGCTCGACGAAGAGGTGAAGGCCGAGGTCGGCTACGAGGGCAGGACCGGCGCCTACAAAACCAACGATTTGTCCGAGGACGGGATAAAATACGCGGTGAAAAAAGCTTACGAGGCGGCGAAGCTGCTGCCGAAAGACCCGGAATATATGCCTCCGGTGACTACGGAGGAGGCGCGGGCCACAAAAAACTTCAAGCCGGTCTTCGGCGAATTCACGGAAGAGAAAAAATACGGCATCCTCCGGGACGCGTTCGGCGAGCTCAAAAAGGCCGGGCTGAACTCCGCCGGAAGCCTTTCCACCAATCCTTACACGGTGGCGGTTTACAACAATAAAGGCGTGCGCGCCTGTCACAGCAACTGCTATTCGGTCTTTTCGCTCACGGCCATGACCGGGAATTCCTCTTTTAAGGACGCGCACTTCTCCAAAGACTTTTCCGGCTATGACGGGAAGGCCTTCGTCTCGGATATCATCGCCAAGACCCGCCTCTCAAAGGACCCGGCCCCGCTGGAGCCGGGTAAATACACGGTGGTGCTCTCTCCCTCGGCCGTAGAGGAGCTGCTGATGGCGTTCCTCTGGTACAATATGGACGCTAAAGCCATAGACGAGGGCCGGTCCGCCCTGTCGAAAAGGCCCGGCGCGCGCATCGCGGACGAGGCGATACATATTTACTCCAGGCCCGACCATGAAAAGTCCAGCCTGTTCCCGTTCTCCGCCGGGGACGCCATGCCTTATATCGACTTCGATATGATCAGGGACGGCAAGCTGGCCAGCCCCTGGTACTCCCGGTTCTATGCCGGGAAGAAGGGCGTCCGGGCGACAGGGAGAGCGCCCGGCAGCGTCATTTTTAAAGGAACGGAGAAACCTCTGGACACGCTCATCTCCGGAGTGGAGAACGGGCTGTATGTCAACAGCTTCTGGTATATACGCCTGGTGGACCTTATGGACGGCATCTTTACCGGCATGACCAGGGACGGCCTTTTCAGGATAAAGGACGGGAAGCTGGCCGGGAGCGTTAATAATTTCCGCTTCAACCAGAGCGTTTTCGACCTGCTGCTCAATACGGCGGAGATAGGGAAAGAAAAGTCGATGGTATTCACCTCCATCCCCCCGATAACGGTCAAGGACTTCAACTTCGTCAGCAAGACGGAGTTCTAGCCGCTTGCGCCGGAGCATGAGGAAGGCCGGGACAGTTGTCCCGGCCTTCCTCATTGTTCCCGCCCGTGCCGGCGGCTTCGGTTCAGCGCCCGAGGGTTGCGACCATTACGGCTTTGATGGTGTGCATGCGGTTCTCAGCCTGGTCGAAGGCGATGCAGGCTTTCGATTCGAACACCTCTTCGGTGACCTCGATGCCGTTCTTCAGGCCGAACTCCTCGGACACCTGTTTGCCCACTTTGGTGTCCGCGTTATGGAAAGCCGGCAGGCAGTGCATGAACTTGACGTTCTTATTGCCGGATCTCTTTATGACCGACGGGTTGACTTGGTAGGGCTTCAGGAGCTTTATGCGCTCTGCCCACACTTCCTTGGGTTCGCCCATGGACACCCAGACATCGGTATGGATGAAATCCGCTCCCTTTACGGCCGTGTCCACCTTGTCGGTAACGGTGATGCGGGCGCCGGAGGTTCCGGCTATCTCCTTGCAGGCGGCGACCAGCTCCGCGTCGGGCTGGAGGCCCTTCGGGGCGCAGATGCGCACGTCCATGCCGAGGATAGAGCCGATAACCAGCAGGGAGCGGCCCATATTGAATCTGGCGTCGCCGAGATACGCGTAGGAGATCTTCTCTAAAGGCTTGGTGCAGTGCTCCGTCATGGTCAGCACGTCGGCCAGCATCTGGGTCGGATGCCATTCGTTGGTCAGGCCGTTCCAGACGGGGACGCCGGCGAATTTAGCCAGCTCTTCCACTATCGCCTGGCCGAAGCCGCGGTATTCGATGCCGTCGTACATCCTGCCCAGAACACGGGCGGTGTCCTTAACCGTTTCCTTGTGCCCCATCTGGCTGCCGGTCGGCTCAAGGTAGGTCACATGGGCGCCCTGGTCGTGCGCTGCCACCTCGAAAGCGCAGCGCGTGCGGGTGGAGGACTTTTCGAATATAAGGGCGATGTTCTTTCCTGCCAGTCTTTGCTGCTCGGTGCCCGCGTATTTCGCGGCTTTGAGGTCCTTCGACAATTTAAGAAGGAAAACCAGTTCTTCTTTCGTGAAGTCGAGCTCTTTGAGGAAGTGCCTGTCTCTCAGATTGAATCCCATTATAATTCTCCTTAAGCGGGTGGCGTAATATAAAAATTATATAATACTTTTGCGCGGTGATAGAAAATACGGTGAGAAAAAATCCCGGAGCAAAGGAAAAAATGAATTTCGCCGAGGACATAAAGACGGTATTTGAAAAGGACCCCGCCGCCAGGAGTTTTGCGGAAGTGCTTTTCTGTTACCCGGGCCTGCATGCCGTGTGGCTGTACCGCCAGGCGCATTGGCTCTGGAAAGCGGGACTGTATTTCCCGGCGCGTCTCCTGTCCCACCTGGCGCGGTTCCTTACCGGAGTGGAGATACATCCCGGCGCTGAAATAGGCCGCCGCTTCTTCATAGACCACGGCATGGGCGTAGTGATCGGCGAGACTACGGAGATAGGCGACGACGTGCTGCTGTATCAGGGCGTGGTCCTGGGCGGAACTTCGCTCGAACACAAAAAGCGGCACCCGACGCTGGGCAAAGGCGTGGTAGTGGGCGCCGGCGCCACTATACTCGGCGCCATTAAAATAGGCGACCGCTCGCGCATTGGCGCTGGCTCCGTGGTCCTCAACGAGGTTCCGCCGGACACCACGGTGTTCGGCATCCCGGCGCACAGCGCGCGCGGCGGAGCGCCGGCCCGGGCCCAGTTGGACCATAATAAGCTGCCTGACTATTGCAGCGAGGAAATGCGCCGAGTCCAGCGCCAGCTGGACGAGCTGAAAAAGGAAATAACAAAAAAATGAAATACGCCGAAGATATGAGCGGCCTTATCGGCCGCACTCCGCTGGTGAAAATAAACCGGCTGGCCGGTAATTCGGCCCTGCTGCTGGCCAAGCTTGAATTCTTCAATCCTTCTTCGAGCGTCAAGGACAGGGCCGCCTGGGGCATGATCAAAGACGCGGAGGACCGGGGTCTGCTAAGGCCGGGCGTGATGGTGGTGGAACCCACCAGCGGCAATACCGGCATAGGCCTGGCCTGGCTCTGCGCGATAAGGGGCTATAAGCTTACGCTCACCATGCCGGAGACCATGAGCGTGGAACGCCGTAAGATCATGCAGGCCTTCGGCGCGCAAATTGTGCTGACCCCCGGTCCCGCCGGCATGGCGGGCACCGTGGCCAAGGCGGAAGAAATACTTGCCGCCAATCCCGGGGCTTTCATGCCCAGGCAGTTCTCCAACCCGGCCAACCCGGCCATACACGAGCGCACCACCGCCGAGGAGATCTGGGCGGATACCGACGGAAAAATTGATATTTTCGTGGCCGGGGTAGGCACGGGCGGAACCATTACCGGGGTGGCCCGCGCGCTTAAAAAGCGCCGGCCGGGGCTGAGGATAGTAGCCGCTGAACCGGCGGCTTCCCCGATGCTTTCGGGCGGGAAGGCGGGTCCGCACAAGATACAGGGCATAGGCGCTAATTTCATCCCCGAGAACGTGGACAGGAGCCTGCTTGACGAAGTGGTGAAAGTGGAAGAGGCCGCCGCCGGCGCCATGGCCCGCCGCCTGATGGCCGAGGAAGGCGTCCTGGCCGGCATTTCTTCGGGGGCCGCCATGCACGCCGCCGTGGAAATAGCCGGCAGGCCGGATTCAGCCGGAAAGACGATAGTGGTCGTGCTCCCCGACACCGGCGAGCGCTACCTGAGCACCTGGCTGTTCGAAGATCTGAAATAGGACCGGACATGAAACTCGCTACCCTGTGCTATGTCCGCGAGGGCGGAAAGACCCTCATGCTGCACCGCGTTAAGAAACGGGACGATG
This sequence comes from uncultured Elusimicrobia bacterium, assembly GCA_903873295.1. Classification (GTDB taxonomy): domain Bacteria; phylum Elusimicrobiota; class Elusimicrobia; order Elusimicrobiales; family UBA9959; genus UBA9959. The sequence continues at coordinate 43,696 of CAIQNV010000089.1, read as the reverse complement.
TGCACGAGGGGAAATGGAACGGGCTGGGCGGCAAATTCGAGCGGGGCGAATCTCCGGAGGATTGCGTAAAACGCGAGATCCTCGAAGAGGCCGGCCTGAAGATAAAGGACCCGCTGCTGAAAGGCGTGCTAACTTTTCCCGACTTCGCCGGGGGCGAGGATTGGTATGTTTTTGTTTTTACCGCTTCAAAGTTCACGGGCCGCCTGCTTGATTCCGACGAGGGGAACCTGGCCTGGATAAAAGACCGCGACCTGCTGAAGCTGGATCTCTGGGAGGGCGACAGGGTTTTTCTGCCGCTGCTTAAGCGCCGCGGTTATTTCTCCGGCAAGTTCCAGTACAGGGACGGCCGCCTTGTGAAGCACGGCGTGGTAAAATACTGAGAACGAGTGCCGCTTGAATTATGATCAAACCTGCGAAAATACTTGGGCTTATGAGCGGAACCTCCGCCGACGGGCTTTCGATAGCGCTTTGCGAAGCGGCGGGCCGCGGTCTTAAAGTCCTGAAATTTTCCAGTTACCCTTATGCCGCCGGGCTGCAGGCGCGGATCATAGCCGCCAGCGGGCTGGAAGCGCCGGAGCTCTCAGCGCTCAATTTCGAGCTGGGCCGCCTCTGGGCCGGCATGGTGCGCAGCTTCTGCCGCGCTCACAAGATCGCTTATAAAAGCATCGCCGTGATAGGCTCTCACGGCCAGACGGTCTGGCATGCCCCGGGAAAACCGGGCCACACCCTGCAGATAGGGGAGGCCTCGTTCCTCGCCGAGGAAACCGGCCGGCCCGTGGTGTGCGATTTTCGCCCCGCCGACATGGCCGCGGGCGGGGAGGGCGCTCCGCTTATCCCTTTCCTGGACGAATATCTTTACGGAGGGGGGGAGCCCACAGCCCTGCAGAACATCGGCGGCGTGGGCAACATAGCCTTTGTCGGAAGAGGGGTTAAAACTTTCGGCTTCGACACCGGCCCAGGCAACTCGCTGATGGATACCGCGGTTTACCGGCTCTCGGGCGGCAGACTCGCATACGACAAAGGCGGGGCCTGGGCCGCCGCCGGCAGCCCGGACCTGAAAAAAGTCTATCGCCTGCTGGAAGCGCCTTTTTTCCGCCGCAGGCCGCCCAAGTCGCTTGACCGCAATGAATATTCCCTGAGCTTTATCCAAAAACATTTCCCCGGCCGCCTTAATAAAAAATGCGCCGCCGATCTGCTGGCCACGCTTAACCTTTTTACCGCGGCGTCTGTCGCCCTGGCTTTTAAGAGTTACGCGCCGCGCGGAACGCGGGAGCTGGTCGTCAGCGGCGGCGGCGCGCTTAATCCCGTTCTGATGGATAATATCGCGGCCCTTCTGCTGCCCTCCGGCGCGAGGGTGCGCAGCTGCGCCGAACTGGACCTGCACCCGCTGGCCAAAGAGCCGGCCTGCTTCGCCCTGCTGGCCTGGCTGGCCGCCGGGGGCCGCGCTAACCATTGCCCCTCCGCCACGGGCGCGCGCGGTCCGCGCGTGCTGGGTAAAGTGATCAATTCCCGCAACAATGACACTCCGCCTTGATGCCCGTGCCCCCGCCTCGAGGCTATCGCTGATATTGAGGGCTTTCAAGTACAGGAATTACCGCCTCTTCTTCGGAGGACAGGGCATTTCCCTTGTGGGAACCTGGATGCAGAACGTCGCGATGGGCTGGCTGGTCTACAGCCTTACCGGTTCCGCGCTGCTGCTGGGCGTAGTCGGTTTCTGCGCGCAGATCCCCGTCTTTATCCTTTCCCCGCTGGCCGGCGTGCTGGCCGACCGGATCAACCGCTACAAAATACTTATCGTTACGCAGAATCTGGCGATGCTGCAGGCTTTCACTCTGGCGTACCTGGTGCTGTCCGGTAAGATCGAGGTCTGGCATATAATAGTCCTCAGCACCTTCCTCGGGCTGGTTAATTCTTTCGATATCCCGGCGCGCCAGTCGTTCGTAATAGAGCTGGTGGAGAAGAAGGAGGACCTGGGCAATGCCATAGCCCTGAATTCCTCCATGTTCAACGGCGCGCGCCTGCTGGGCCCCTCCATGGCCGGCATTCTGATAAGCGCGGTCGGCGAGGGGACGTGCTTCCTGCTTAACGGCGTCAGCTATCTGGCCGTTATCGCGGCCCTGCTGGCCATGCGCGTACCGGCGCCTAAAAAGCCGCCGCCTCCCGAGGCTGTTTTCAAGCGCCTTAAGGAAGGGTTCAGCTATGTGTACGATTTTCAGCCTATCAGGTACATGATCCTGCTGCTGGCGCTCACCAGCCTGACCGGTATGCCTTACACCGTGCTGATGCCTGTCTTCGTCAAGGAGGTACTGCACGGCGGCCCGAGGATGCTCGGCTTCCTGATGGCTTTCTCGGGCGTCGGGGCGCTGTCCGCCGCCCTCGCGCTGGCGTCCAGAAAGAGCGCCGCCGGGCTTGAAAAGCGAATACCCGCGGCCGGTCTCACTTTCGGGACCGGCCTTATAGCCCTCTCAATGTCGCGCAGCTTCCCCGTTTCCGCGGCCTGTATAGCGCTGGCCAGTTTCGGCATGATAAGCCAGATGGCGTCTTCCAACACTATCATCCAGACCGTGGTGGATGACGATAAACGCGGCCGCGTTATGGCTATTTACGCTATGGCCTTTATGGGCATGGCGCCGTTCGGCAGCATAATGGCCGGTTGGATAGCCAGCCGCATAGGGGCGCCTCACACGATCATGCTCAGCGGCGCGCTGTCCATCGCCGGCGCCCTGACTTTCTCTACCAGACTGGGGAGGATACGCGAAAAAATACAGCCGGTCTACGCCAGACTGGGCATAGTGCCGGCCGTAGCCGCCGGCCTGGAGTCCGCTTCGGAGCTGACGGCGCCGCCTGAAAGCTGACCGCTAAACGGGGCGCGGCGCGGGCTGGCGCGCCCGGCCGGTCTCCGGCGGCCCGGTCACCGTACTCAAATATTGTAAAATTAATTGTTATGGAAAAACGCGACAGAGTCCCACTTCCCGGAGAAATCAAGACCATACTTAAAAAGGTCTCGCGCACCCTTTACCTCAGCCTGAATATCCTGCCCGAGCCGGTAAGAACTTCCATGGTTATGGGCTACCTGCTGTGCAGGTCCGTGGACGCCGTGGCGGACATTCCCGGAGTTCCCGCCGCGGAAAAGCTCGCGATGCTGGCCCTGGTCCGCGGGCTGGATAACCCGGACAACGCCCCCGCGCTCCTGGAAAAGATCCGCGCTGTGGCCGCGCTGCCGGCTTCTCCGGGCGAGCGCGAGCTCCTGCTTAAGTTCGGAAAAATACTTGCAATTTACTCTTCTCTCCCTACTGAAGACAGGGCTTTTTTTGGGGGGCTGCTTCACGGGGTTTCCTCCGGCCTGGAGATGGCCGTGCGCTCCTTCCCCGGCGGCGAGCCGGCGGCTTTTAAAACCGCGCCCGAGCTGGAGCGCTACTGCGCGCACACGGGCGGCTCGCCCGGAGTGTTCTGGGCCCGCCTTTATCGCGAAGCTATAAGGCGTTCGGGCGGCAGCGTCTCTAATTTCCCGTCGGAAAAGGACGCCGAAATGATAGGCTCGGCGCTGCAGATGATAAATCTTCTTAAGGACATGGCCGCCGATCTCAGGCTGGGGCGCTGTTACCTGCCGCAGGAAGAGCTGGATGTGAAAAATCTGAAGCCGCCGGACCTGCTGCTGCCTTCCAATATGGAGAGGCTGCGCGATATAACTTCAAAGTGGATGTACTGGTCCCTGGACAGGCTGGACCAGTGTGAAGTTTTCGTTTCCGCCATTCCAAAGACCGAGATGGCTATGCGGGCGGCGGTGATCTGGCCGGTATACTGGGGTATGGACACGCTTGAAAAGGCCGCGCATTCCAACCTGCTCGACCCCGACGACAGGCCCATCGTGAAGCGCAGCCGCATTTATACCACCATAGCGGCCACGCCGCCGCTGCTGCTCAGCAACACGGCTTTCGCGCGCGGCTACCGGTTCCGCCGGGAGACCCTTATCGGCTCGATCACGGGCGGCAATTACGAGGGGAGGGCGATATGAGGAAACTTTTTATCCTGCTTGCGGGTGCAGTCGTTATTTGCGGCTGCGCGAGGCAGCTTAATCCGGCCGAGAAAGAAGAGGTGCGCAGGGCGGAGCTTGAACTGACCTCGGTTCTGGACATGATCTCCTCGGGGCAGATCTCCCCTGTGGAGTTTGAATCAGGCTCCTCCCGCCTGCTGGAATCCTCGAGGCCGGTGCTGGACCGGATAGCCGACGTGCTGCTTAGCCACAACAGGCTTAAGCTGATAGTCTCCGGGCATACCGACGACGTGGGCTCTGACGAGTATAATGAAGAGCTTTCGCAGAAGCGGGCCAGCGCGGTGAAGATGTATCTCGCTACGAAGGGGGTCCACCCGGATTCCGTGCGCGTGTACGGCTATGGGGAGAAGATGCCGGTGGTGAAGGATACCACCGAACAGGCCCGCGCACTGAACCGCAGAGTTGAGTTCCGCATCACGACGCGCGACTGGGGCACGGTGTATTAACGACCAGGGATCGGGGCGGGATAAAAAAATGACCCGGAGATAGCTCCGGGTCATTTTTAATGCCTGCTGCGGTTCAGTCGCCGTATTCCTGGTCGAATTTCCTGTACTTATAGGCGAACTTGCCCGGCTTGCCGGCCGCCATGGTAGCGTCGGTCCACTCGAATTCCTTATTGCCTACTCGCACCATATTGCCCTGTACGCAGCCGGCCTTCTTCAGGGCCTTGTCCATCCCGATGGTCTTGAAGATCCGGTGCAGCCTGTCCCAGGAGTCGGGCTGGTTGAAGTTCGTCATCGCAATAAGCTTTTCGACCCTTGTCCCTTTGACCGAATAAACGCCTTCCGTGTCCATAGCCACCGTAAAGCCTCCCTTCGGCTGTCTGACGGCGGGGACTGATTGCGCGGCGGCCTGGTAGAGGTCCTCCTCTTTTATCGAGGGCAGTAGTTTCAGTATGCGGTCCAGCAGGCGGCTTACGCCTTTGCCGGTAGCCGCGGAAAGAAGGAAGATCTCCCGCTTCTTGAATTTCTTCGCCAGGGCTTCCTGCACCTTTTCCGCCTCGGGCAGGTCCGACTTGTTCACGGCCAGGATGACGGTTTTCTTCGCCAGCAGCGGGTGATAGTCTTTAAGCTCCTTCTCGATCACGCGCACGGCCTTCTCCGGCTTCATGCCGTCGAAGCCCAGGGGGTCGACCAGATGCACCAGCAGCTTTGTGCGCAGGATGTGCTTGAGAAAAAGAACGCCCAGCCCTTTTCCGTCGTGGGCGCCTTCGATAAGGCCCGGGATGTCCGCCGCCGCGAAGCTTTTGCCCTTATGGGTGACTATGCCGATATTCGGGTTCAGGGTGGTGAAAGGATAATCCGCTATCTTCGGCCTGGCCGCAGAGATGGCCGAGAGCAGCGTGGACTTGCCGGCGTTGGGCAGGCCTACAAAGCCCACGTCCGCGAGCACGCTGAGTTCCAGCCGCGCCTCGTATTCCTCTCCCGGCTCGCCGAGCTCCGAGATCTTGGGGGCGGTGTTGAACCTTGTCTTGAAAGCCGTGTTGCCGCGCCCGCCGCGCCCGCCCCTGGCCGCCATGAAGCGCTCGCCGTGCTTCTTCAGGTCCGCCAGCACGGTCCCGGCCCTCTTAACCACCGTGCCGCACGGGACATAAAGGACCAGATCTTCGGCGTAGGCGCCGTCCTTGCGGTTGCCCTTGCCGGGCGAGGCGTCGTCGGCGGTTATATGCGGATGGCAGGCTATTTCCGCCAGCGTGGTGATGTTGGCGGAGGCCTCGAACCAGATGCTGCCGCCCTTGCCGCCGTGTCCGCCGTCAGGGCCGCCGTAGGGGATATATTTTTCCCTGCGGAAGGAGGAGCAGCCGTCGCCGCCCTTGCCCGCCTTCAGGTATACGCGGGCGGTGTCGATGAAGCCCGAAGCTATGCGGTGATCTTGTATTTTGCTCATAATAATAAAAAACCTCCTGAACGCGGTCAGCACCCAGGAGGCTTTACCTTTCGGAAAGGTTATTTCGCGGGGGGGTAAACGCTGATCTGCTTCTTGCCGCGCTTCGCCCACTCGAACTTTACGATGCCCGTGACTATGGAGAAAAGGGTGTCGTCGGAAGCCCGCCTGACGTTTTCGCCGGGAAGGAACTTGGTGCCGCGCTGGCGGACCAGGATCTCGCCCGCGTTAACAGCCTGGCAGCCGTAGCGTTTTACGCCGAGGCGCTGGCCGTGACTGTCGCGGCCGTTAGTGCTTGAACCTTGTGATTTGGTACTCGCCATATTGAACCTCTGGATGTAAATCGTTGGTGACAATGCCTTCGCGGGCGCCGTATCGGGAGCTGCGCTCACCGGACGGCCAAGCCTTAAGAGGCGCCTTCCAACAGCGGGCCAAAAACTACGCTAACTGGATATCTTTAACTTCTATCTCAGTGAGTTCCTGGCGGTGCCCCGAACCTTTTTCATAAGCTTTCTTGGACTTTTTCCTGAAAACTATTATTTTGGGGCCTTTGAAATGCCGGACTATCCGGGCCGTTACTTTAGCGGAGGGAGACTTGGTGGCCGAGGCGCTTTTCTCATCCAGCGAGGCTGACCACAGGGCCTTGAAGGTCACTTCCGCGCCTTCCAGCTCCGTGAGTTTTTCAACCTGCAGGATTTCGCCGGGGACTACCCAGTACTGCTTGCCGCCTGTTTCAATGATTGCGTACATAGTATGTATATGATACCAAAAAATACCGGAACAGGCAAACAAAAAGAGCACGCCGTCCCGCGGCGGGTCCTTAGTGCCCATGCGGAACTGGGCCTTTGGCCACTTCCGCGCTTAAGCTTTTTATTCCATAATATAACCATGGAATTTGAGTTCGATACGGAGGCTTCAATGTTAAAGCTATGCGGTTTTCTGACGGCGGCTTGCGCCGTTATTGTTTTTTCCGGCGCCGCGCGCGCCGAAGACAAGGTTTTGCTGGCTCTCAATACGCCCGTTAAAATTTCAGCGGCTCCCCTTACGGCGGAACTCATGGAGCCGGCCACGGCGCAGCTGAAAACCGGCGTCACGGGCTATACCGATTTCGACGCCTTCAGCGCCGTGGACGACCCGCTTTACCGCGAAGGCTCGAAAGAGCTGCTTAAGCAGATCATGAAAAATGACGCGGAAAAAAAGAACGCGGCCAAGGAGAGCATGCGCGACGCCCCCATTTCAAAAGGGGCTCAGCGGGGCGCTGCCGGGCCGGTAAAGGCGCGGCCCTTAATGAACAAGATCAAAGCCGGGCGCCCGCTGCATACCGATCCGATAAAAGCGAAAGATACTTTCTAAAGCGCGGCCGCAAGGTGGCCCCGAAAAACCCGCTCCTTCGCGGGTTTTTTGCTTTCTAAAGAGCATAAATAATAGAATAGTGACGGAGGCAATTTAATGATCAATGAAATAACAGAACCTTTTTTTCAGCCTATGCTTGAAGTGTGGGCAAAATTCTCCGCCTACGTTCCCAAGCTCGTGGCCGCTTTCACCTTTGTTCTTTTCGGACTTTTTATCGCCCGCGTCGCCAGCTCGCTGCTCGAGCAGTTCCTCCGGAAGATAAAGCTCGATTCCTATACCAGCCGGGTCGGCATCAATGAAATACTTATCCGCTTCGGCCTGGGCAAGTCTCCGACGCAGGTCGTTTCCTTCTCGGTTTACTGGGCGCTGCTGCTGGTCTTTCTTGTCACGGCGGCCAATATCCTCAGCCTCACGGTCATCTCCGATATTCTTCAGCGGTTCGTCGTCATTTTCCTGCCGCGGATGGTAGCCGCCATCTTCATAGGGTTCGGCGGCCTGCTGTTCGCGCGCTTCATGGCCGATATCGTCCTCAACTCCGCCACGTCCAACAATCTGCGCGGCGGCCGCTCGCTGTCGAAGATCGTGCACTTCGTGATAGTGGTCTTCACGCTTATCGCGGCCATCGAGCAGCTCGGGATAAAGATGAAGATGATCATCGGCGGCATAAATATCATGCTGGCCTCGCTGGGCCTGGCCTTCGCCATAGCGGTGGGCCTGGGCGCCAAGGATATGGCGAGCGACCTGCTTAAAAGCCTCTTCACCGAAAACAAAGAAGAAAAATAAAGCCTTTCCGGCCTAAATGGAAAAACCCCGGGACTGATTCCGGGGTTTTTTCATTTAATGCAGGCGAAGCGGGGACCGGGTTAGCAAACCCCTCTCGGAAGGAGCCGCTTGCGTAAGCGCGGCGACTGAGAGAGGAGGTGCGCGCACTGTGTGCGCGACGCCGTGGTTTGCGTTCCGGTCCCCGGTGAGCCCCTAGTCCAGATAGTCGCGGAGCATCTTGCTGCGGGAGGGGTGGCGCAGTTTGCGGATGGCTTTCGCCTCTATCTGGCGCACGCGCTCGCGGGTTACGCGGAAGATCTTGCCCACTTCCTCAAGCGTCCTCGGGTAGCCGGTCTCTATGCCGAAGCGCAGCTTTATTATCTTGGCCTCGCGGTCCGTGAGGGTGTCGAGTATCTTGGTCACCTCGCGGCGGCGCAGCAGGTCCAGGGCCGAGTGAGAGGGGGGCAGCCCCGTCTTGTCCTCGATGAAGTCCTCAAGGTGCGAGTCCTCGTCCTCGCCGATGGGCGTGGAGAGGGAGATCGGGTCCTGCATGATCTTCATGGCGTTCTTCACTTTGTCCATCGAGATATGCATGTGCTTCGAGTACTCTTCTATCTGCGGGTCCCGGCCGAATTCCTGGCGGTACTTGCGCGTAACTTTCATCAGCTTGGAAACCAGTTCTTTCATGTGCACCGGGATGCGGATGGTGCGGGCCTGGTCGGCGATGGCGCGGTTGATCGACTGGCGTATCCACCAGGTGGCGTAGGTGGAGAACTTGAAGCCGCGCTTGTATTCGAACTTCTCCACGGCCTTCATCAGGCCCAGGCCGCCTTCCTGTATCAGGTCGGACAGCTCCAGGTTGGAGTTGACGTGCTTCTTGGCGATGGAGACCACCAGGCGGAGGTTCGCCCTTATCAGCTTCAGCTTGTCCTGTAGTATCTGATCTTCCAGGAAAGTGATCTTGTCGTTAAGCGACATGAAGTCGTCCGGGTTTATGGGCAGCGTGCGTATCAGATGGTGCTCGCGCTCTTTGACGGCCCGCACGTTCTCCAGCGCGGCTTCCACTTCCTGCGGGTTATAGCCCCATTTGGACTTGAAAGCGCCGGGTCTGAGCTTGCCGCGGCCGACCTGCTCATGGTCGCTCTGCAGCTTCACCAGGTCCCCGTAAACTTTCTGGTATTTCTCCAGCTCCAGGCGGTACTCGCGTATCTTGTGGGCCAGGTTTTTTATCTTGTTGGTCAGCCGTTTTATCTTCTCCTGGTTCAGGTTCAGGTTGATGATGTTCTTTACGATGTCCTTACGCTTTTTGTCGATGACGGCTTCCAGCTTCTTTCTCATCTCGTTGGAAAGGGAGGGTTTCTTCGCGCGCTCGGTGAGCTTGGCTATCTCTTTCTCGGTGCGGGTGATGAGCTGCGCGATGTTCTTCATCTTGCGCTTCATCGCCGAGAGCTCCTGGTTGGACTTGCGGCCGCGGGGCATCAGCTCCTTCGTGGTCATCTCGTCCTGCTCGATGAGGTTCTCCCAGTTGCGGATCTCGCGCATGGTTATAGGGGATTCCAGCACCAGCATGCGCAGCTCGCGCTCGCGCTCGCGGATGCTGCGGGCCAGCGTCACTTCCTCGTCGCGGCTGAGCAGCGGCACCTTGCCCATTTCGGACAGATACATGCGGATGGAGTTGGAGACGTCGGGGGTGGCGCTCCATTCCTCGGTGTAGGCCTCGCGCTCCGAGGCGGCCACCATCTTGAACTTTTTGCGGTCGACGACCTCTATGCCCAGGTCTTCAAGCGTGCCCATCAGCGTGTCTATTTCCTCGCTGGACATGGAGGCGTTGGTGAGCGAGCGGTTCATTTCCTCGAGGGTAATGTAGCCGTGTTCCTTGCCCAGTTCAACCAGGTCGCGTAAAGCTTTCTTCGGCTGTGCCATAGTAGTCTCCTAATTCTCCGCCGTCTAAATCTCTTTCGCCGAGGATTTAAGCTCGGACATAAGCCTGCTGTACTCTTTGAACTGCTGCGGGTCCATGGGCTCCGCGGCCTTCAGCTCTTTCAGCCGCCTTTCCACGGAAAAGCGCTTAAGCATCTTTATCGCCCCGGCCGCGTTCTGTGCCCCGAAGGTTTCTCCGCCCAGGTCCGCCACGGCCAGTTCCAGTATGAGCGCGGCGTCTTCCGGGAACTGCGCGGCCAGCGCGGTGGCGGCCTTGGCCCTCTCCGTCGCGGGAAGGGCGCGCATGGCTTCAAAAAGCCGCCGCGCCAGCGGGCTGGAAAAATCTTCCGGCTCGAGGAGGGCCGAGGCCTCTATAAGCGAAGGGTCCCTCAGCAGAAGCTGCACGAAGCCGCGCTCTATCGAGGGCAGGGCCTGTACGGCCTGCGCCGCGCCGCGCCTTGCTTCCTTAGGGCTCGCGCCGGGGACTTTTCTAAGCTGCTTCAGCACCGAGGCTTCCTCCACTCCGAAGCGGGTGGCCAGGGACTTTACCCATTCGCTCTTCAGGATCTCGTCGGGCTGCTTGGCCACGGTTTTAAGCAGCACCGCTATCGCCTGGGCCTTCTCCTGTGAGGAGGGCGGGGTTTTCCGGCCCTTGAAAAAAAGGTTCATCCGGAAATCCAGCGGGTCGGAGGCCTCGGCCATCTTCTTCTCGAACTCCTCCCGGCCGTATTCGTTAAGGAACTCGTCGGGGTCCAGCGTGCAGCCCAGGTCCGCCAGGCGCACGTAGATCCCGGCCTCCATGAAAATTTCAGCCGCCCTTACGGAAGCGTTTATCCCGGCGCGGTCCCCGTCGAACATTACTACGGTGTCTTTCGCGTAGCGGCCTATCAGGCCCGCGTGCTCGTTGGTAAGGGCCGTGCCCAGCGGGGCTACCGCCCAGTCCACGCCGTGCTGGTGCGCGCCGATCACGTCCATATAACCTTCCAGCAGCAGCAGTTTGGCCGATTTGCGTATCTGCGGCAGGGCCTCGTGCAGGCCGTAAAGGGTGCGGCGCTTGGAGAAGAGAACGGTTTCCGGGGAGTTCAGGTATTTCGGCTGCGCTTCGGGGTCCAGCACGCGCCCGCCGAAAGCTACGGTGTCGCCGGCCTGATTGCGTATCGGGAACATGATGCGGCCGCGGAAGGTATCGGCCACCAGCCCGCCCTCCCGCTCGGTGATAAGCCCCGCCTTAAGCGCCAGGTCGCGGCTCCAGCCCCTGGCTTTCATCTCGTCCATCAGCGCCGTGCCGCCGGCCGGGGCCCAGCCCAGCTCGAAGCGCTCCACGGTGGCCTTGCTCAGCCTGCGCTCCCCCAGGTAAAGACGGGCTTTCTCGCCCGCCGGAGAAAAAAGAGTTTTATTGTAGAAGGCCGCCGCCGCGGTCAGGAGCTTCTTTATCTCCAGGCGCTCCTTGTCGGCTTCGGTCATGGCGTGCGAGCGCTCGTCGCCGTATTCCACGCCGGCCTTAAGGGCCAGCTTGCGGGCGGCTTCGGGGAAGGTGAGCCCTTCTATCTTCATTACGAAAGTGAAAATATCACCGCCCTCGTTGCAGCCGAAGCAATAGAAGATCTGCTTGTCGGGGCTGACGGTGAAGGAGGGGGATTTCTCGTTATGGAACGGGCAGTTAGCCTTGTGGTTGCGGCCGGCCTTCTTAAGGGAAGGGACGTACTCCCTGACGACATCTACGATGTCCAGTTTTTCCCTGATAAGTTCTATGACGGGGGATGAACTCATTATATGAACAGCCGCCTGCGGGTAAAATAGGCAAAAAGCCGTCCGCCGTAAGCGGACGGCCTTTTGTGTGGCAGCGTTTAGAACGACCTTCTGCCTTTGCGTACTTTGCGGCGGGCTTCCTGGGACTTTAGCTTGCGCTTCATAACGGGGGTCATATAATGCTCCCGCCGTTTGATCTCCTTAAGGATGCCGTTGCGCTCGCAGTCATGTTTAAAACGCCTGAGAGCCTCTTCAATGGATTCTTCGTCTCTTACTTTGATAAATACCACGCTGATCACCACCTTTTGGGTATTACACTAAAACATGTAGATCTGTTCTTCAGGATCAGCCCGGGGGCCAGAGCAGTTTTCTTCCGGCGAGGAGGTGGTAATGCAGATGGTCCACCGACTGCCCCGCGGCCTTGCCGTTATTCGTAACCAGCCTGAAGGCGCCTTCTACTTTTAAAAATTTTGCGGTCCTGACCGCCGCCAGCTGCAGCTTTCCCAGGAGTTCCGCGTCGCCGTCTTCCGCCGCTGTCAGGCGGGGTATGTGCCTGCGGGGTATTATCAGCGCGTGCGCGGGGGCCTGCGGATTAAGGTCCAGGAACGCGATCGTATCCGCGTCTTCATAAACGACCCTTGCGTTTATCTCGCCTGCGGCTATCTTGCAGAAAATACAGTCCGCCATTAAGTATATTTTATATTTTATAGAGGGGGAGGGCAATGGGGGGGCGGGTCCAAGGGTGCCGGAACGCAAAACACGGGGTCGTGCACACCGTGCCCGCCCCTCCTCACTCGGTCTCCGCGCTTACGCAAGCGTCGACCTCCGTGAGGGTTTTGCTAATCCGGCACCCTTGAACCCGCGAAAAAGGGTGCGCGGGGCAAAACCCCTGCCAGCCGCTGAGCGATGGGGGGGTGTGGAGGGCTGGCTAAAATTCGGAGAGGGGGAGGGTGCGCTCGCCGAACTTGCCGGGGGTGCTCTCCAGCGGGTTGGTGGATTTCTTGCTCTTCTTTATGCGCAGCGGGGTCACGCCGGCCTTCCTGGCCTGTATTATTCCCGAGTCCGAGGGGGCGGCGTAAAAGATAAAACGGCCTTTTTCAAGGATCCTGTATTTTTCGTCTTCCGACCCGGTGAAATAAAAATAATCGGCCAGCCTCCTCCAGGAAACCTCAAGGCTGTCGGCGCCCTCGCTGCCGCGGTCGCAGAAAAAGGCTATTTTTACCCCCAGCACTTTCAGCGTCCAGGCTGCCAGCCACGGAACCGGCTTCAGGCGCTCGTAGCTGAAGGAGCGGTTGACCGAGTTCCAGTAATCAGGCCCGCCCTTTGGTGCCTTGTCTTTTTCAGCGGCCTGGAAAGCCGGCGCGGAGTAGACCAGCCCGTCGTCATATTCAAAGCCGGCCCGGAAACCTATGAGCGAGTTTACGCTGAAAAGGAAGCCCCAGGCTCCGGCCACCATTGAAAAAGCCTTGAGCCTGCCGAACCATTTAGAAAAAAAAGCGGCGATAGCCTGGAACATTATTTTTCCCCGGCGCTTACTATCCTGCCCCCGTCGGGCCTGGAGAAGGAGCTTTGCTTTGAAAAGCACCAGCCCACTATCTCGCGCAGGTAGCGCCTTGAATTTGCGAACTCCATCGCGCTCGAGAGCAGGGGGTTCTCCCGGCCGCTGACGAGGGAATCAGGCACGGCCAGCCTGTAAATATGCCCCGGGACCAGCGGCCCGCCGTCGCTTTCCGCGCGCTCCAGCGCGCCGTCCCTGAGGAAAAGCCGCAGCCCGGAAACGCTTATCTCGCCGGGCTGAAGTCCCGCCAGCGCCCGCTCCAGGTCGTCTCCCCGTATCTTCACGAAAACAACGCTGGAGTCCAGCGGGAAAGAGCCGTAAAGGTCCCCCACGGTGACGGTCCCGCTCGAAAAACCCGCGGCCGGTTCCTTGAGGCCGATGATGGCGGCGTTGGTCCTGGCCCAGCGCCGCATGCAGTCCGCTGCGAAATCGGCCGCCGGGGTAGCGCCGCGGTCGCTCAGGGGCAGGGCGTCGTTCAGGAAGCCCACGCGTTTCGCGAAATGGGCGGAAGTGGATTTTCTGTAGCCGGCGATAATTTTAAGCATGGCGGGATCTTCGCCGTATTTTTCGGCGCTGAGCGGGACCTTTTTCCAGTTCAGGCCTGTCATTCTTCCCGTCGCGCGGTCCAGCGTGAGCACCAGCCTGGCAGCGGAAGCCATTTCCAACCCCGCCCCGGCCACCCAGGCGCGGTCCACCAGGAACGGCTTTTTTACTGCGGGCTCGTCGGTTATCACCAGGTCTATCCGGGGAAGCTTCGAGAGGAGGAGGCGAAAAAAATCCTGCGGGGCTTTTTCCCTGGGGTTGACGCCCAGCAGCATTACTATCAGCTGCGCGCCCCCGTCCCTGAGTTCTTTTATAGCCTTTTGCGCTTCGTAAGTTTCCTTCTCCAGCTTGTAGCTGGGCAGGTATTTGGGCTTATTGTGGTTTGAGGGGGAAGAGATAAGAAGCGAGAACAGGCCCACCTTGTGCCCGCCCGCCTCCACTATGCGGGAGCTGAAAATGAAAGCCGGTTTTTTATTGGTTTTCAGGTAAAGGTTGGAGGCCAGCAGCGGCATAGGCGAGGACTCCGCCAGTTTCTGCAGTTCCTGGGGAGGCAGCGAAAGGTCCTCCAGCCCGGCAGCCGCGGCGGCGTAGGGCACCGCGTTAAGGCAGGCCAGGGTAGAGCGGCCGCGCGTCAGCCAGCCTTCCGGAGTGGCTGAAAACCAGTTGCCCGTATCCACCGCCAGCTTGGGGCGCATTTCCTGGTCGTAAAGACTCTTGAAAACGGCGAACCCTCCGGCCTTTCCGGCGTGGTCGCGCGTTTCCTCCGCCCACAGGCGGCCCTGGGACCGGCCCGTAGCGAAAATTACGATCTGTTCTTTCTTTGCGCAGGCCCCGGCGCCGAAAAGAAGAACGGCCAGGAGCGCGGTTTTAGCTTTCATTTTATTCCAGGCGGATTATCCTTCCGCCTTCCGGAGCGGCTTTTACCGGGTTGGCTATTATGTCCCTGAGCAGCAGGTCGCGCACCGGGATCATCGTGTCTTCCGACTTTTCAGCCTCGCTGAAAACTTTGCCGCCGGAGCCGCCGGTGGTGAGGTAATTGTTGGTGGCTATAGTCAGCTTGTCTTCGGGCTTTACTATCGTCCCGTTCCTTTCAATTGTAATATCCTGCGGGCCCTGGGGGGTATTCCTGAACTTGACGGTAAGGCCCGAGACCTGCAGCTTTGAGCGTCCGCCGCGCAGGTTGTCGGCTATCAGGCGCCTTATCTGGTCGCCGGTCATCGTCAGCTTCACTATCGTGTTCTCGAAAGGCATCACCTGGAAGATGTCGCGTATCGTTATCCGGCCCTTTTTTATGTCGGAGCGCACTCCGGCGGTGTTCTGGAATGCCGCGTCGGCGCCGGTCTGGCGGCGCATCGCGTCGGAAAACCAGTTGCCGATGTCCGAGTCGAGGCCTGTTTCGGAGAAGCCGAGATCGACGGCGCTCTCGCTGATCGCCTTGCCCATCTCCTTATCCGCGGCCGCGGTATAGACCTTCAGCGTCTCAAGGACGGCGGGGTCCTCTCCGGTCTTATCCGTCCAGAGGGAGACCAGTTCGTCCGAGGCGCCTTTGAACTTGCCTGTGGCGTCGTCGAACTCAAGGCTGATCCTGGAGACGTCGGTAAGCCCGAAATAACTTTCAGCTATCAGCGCGCCGCTTTCTTTGTCGGTGTAGCCGCGGAGCAGTCCGACGTGGTTGTGCCCGCCTATCACCACGTCGGCGTATCGCGCCGCGCGGGCTATCGGGAGCGTTCCGTAATCGGTCTGGGAATTCGTGAAAGTCCAGGTCGAAATTTCAGCCTTGCCGGAGAAATCTCCGCCGAAACCGACATGGGCGAGAATGATTATCGCGTCGGGCCCGAGCTTCTTAACTTCCCCGGTCCATTTGGCCGCTTCGGCCGCCTCGTTCCTGAACTCGAGGTGTTTAACGTAAGCCGGGAACGTCGAGGTGGCCGTGTGGCGGCCGGCTATGCCTATAACGGCTATACGCTTGCCGGCTTTTTCTATGATCGTGTACGGCTTAAGATAATCGGCGTGCGCACCGGTCTCCCTGACGTAGACGTTCGCGCCGAGCCAGGTGAAGGAAGAGGCCGCCACCAGGGTCCTCAGGTTGGCCTCCGAGTAGTCGTAGTCGTGATTCCCCATTTCCGCCGCCGAGTAGCCCAGTTGGTTCATCAGGGCGACAGTGGCCATTCCTTTTGTCAGGTTTCCTTCCGGGGTTCCCTGGAAGGTGTCGCCCGAATCCAGCAGTATGTGCGGGTTCTTGTCCGCTTTAACCAGCGAGGCCAGCGCGGGGAATCCGCCTATCGTGCGGGTAGAGTTCTCCTTGTCCCACTTGGCGGGGCGGGAGGAGTACCAGCCGTGGACATCGCTGGTGTGGTAGACGGAGATGGTCAGCGTCCACGCCGGGGAAAGGCAGGAAAACAGTATGGCTGCCGTTAATATCTTTTTCATTGGGCTCCTGTCTTGCGAGTGTCCGGCGGCTCATCTTCAGCCGTCTATAGCGAAGAGGGCCTCGGCGCAGCGTTCATAAGCGTCAAAAACCGCGTCAAGCCCGGAGTATATACTACTAAATTTGAGATTTTGCGGAAAATTATCCGGCGACGATACGGCCGCTGCCCCGGCCAGCGTAAGACTTTTATGCGCCCCGGAGGAAAGCCCCCGTATTTCGGCGGCGGCACGCGTCCTGCCGCTTAAGGAAAGAAGCTCCGGGGCCCGGGCGCAGGCCTGCTGCAGGCGGAGCAGCGCTTCCATTGCGGCCGTATCCGGCGCGGTCCGGTGAAGGGCCAGCCCGGAAAAAAAATCTTCGAGCCGCGCCGCGAACTCCTCCGCCGCTGCCAGCGCCTGCGGGGCGGCCGGGGAGGAGGAGGGGGAGGCCGAGGCTGCCCGCCTGAGGCCGGCGCGCAGAGGCCCGAGAAAATCAGGAGCGGCGCCGGGGTTTGTGACCAGGTCTCCCAGGCCCGGCCCGGCGGCCCGCAGAATAGCGAGCACCGCTTTGATCCGCGCGTCCGTAAGCGCAAGCCGGAATTTTCTCATAAGGCTGATAATAAATCAAGTCTCCCAAAACGAACCGCGGGAGGCTTGTGGGCCTCCCGCGGCTGGCAGCGCGCCAAGGCTGGATCAGCGCTTGGAGAACTGGAAGCGTTTCCTGGCTTTGGGCTGGCCGGGCTTCTTTCTTTCCACCATGCGGGAGTCGCGGGTAAGGAACCCGGCCTTCTTCATGGAGGCGCGGAAGCTGTCTCCGAGGCTGGCGATAGCGCGGGAGATCCCGTGGCGTATCGCGCCGGCCTGGCTGGAAAGTCCGCCGCCGTCAACCTTGATCACGCAGTCGAATTTCTGGTCTTTAGCAAGGTCGAAGGGCCGGGTTATCTCGTGGCGGAGCCTGGGGTTATTGCCGAAATAGTCTTCGGGGGTCTTGGTGTTGATGGTTATCTTGCCTTCGCCGCCCTGGGTCATGCGTATCTGGGCCACGGAGGTCTTGCGGCGCCCGGTCGCCAGTATGAGGTTCGTGTTTTCCATAGTCTCTTTATTCCTTAGTGTCGGTTACGGTCGCGGTCTTCGCGGCTTTGGGAAGGGGGAACTGCGTCTGCGTTCCGGAGAAAATGCGGAGGCGCTTCATGCGCTTGTCGCGCAGTCTGTTGTCGTCCAGCATGCGGCGCACGGACAGCTCCATCACCTTCGTTGAATCGTTTTCCATCTGCCTCTTGTAAGGGATGGTCTTTGCGCCGCCGGCGTAGCCGGAGTGGCGGAAATAAAACTTATCTTCGGCCTTGTTGCCGGTGATGCGCACTTTATCAGTGTTGGTCACCACGACGAAATCGCCGCAATCCACATTGGGGCAGAAGTCGCGCTTGTGCTTGCCCATCAGGAGGACGGCTATCTTTGTGGAAAGTCTGCCAAGCACCTGGTCGGAAGCGTCGAGGAAATGCCATTTCCTGGTTTTTTCGGCCGTATCGGCTTTTGGCAGTGTAGTTTTCTGTGTCATAGTAGGATTATGATACCAAATTTCCGGAGTTTATGCAAAACTATGGTTTTGAAACGGCTCCGGCGGCCCTGACCGGTTCGACCGGATCGACGTTGCCGCCCCAGAGCTTTCCGTTCTCGCAAAAGCGGTGCTTCCTGATTCCGCCGCTCCCGAAGAAAGCGGTGGAGGCTTTGGCGTCGGAAATGAAATCGTTCCCGGAGCGGTAGGCCTCTATATAGGAAGGAAGCTTTGAATTCATCGGGTTCATGCAGAGCGCGTTCTCTATATAGCAGAGCATATAGCGCACCCTGGCCCCGTCGCTGATCACTTTAAGGATGATCGGGTATTTCTGCAGGACGTCTTCGGGACAGTCGGTGGCGCGCAGCAGCCACAGATATTCCGGCTCCGAGATCTCCCTGTAGCCGGTTTTTTCCGCCTCCGTGAGCTCCAGGTTCGCCTGCCGGGCCTGCGGGCTGGCGGGCACCGGTTCATAGGTGAGCAGCCAGTTCTTTGTCCCCGGCGAGGACTTCCTCCAGAGCTCCTCCCCCTCGGCGGTAAGCTTTCCGCCCTGGTCGAAAACAGACGCGCCGGCCAGCGTGCGCAGCTTGAAAATTTCCCTCAGGCCCACTCCCTGCCCTTCAAGAAATTTTACGGCGTCGCGCGAGGCGTGGAAACTATAGGCCTTGTAGCCGTCTCCGGTCAGCAGCAGCCTGACGCCTTCACCGGTCTTTCGCTCGGCGATCAGCCCCCTTAGCGAAGGGACTTTTTTCTTGAGGTAGTCCACCGCGCCGCCCGTTTCAGCGGCTTTTATAGCCTTGAAAAGTTTTACGTCCTCCGGCTGCAGGGTCGTCTTTTTCTCATCCGCGACCAGCCGCAGTTTAAGTCCTTCCAGTATCTGCGCGCTGGTAAGCGTGCCGGACTTAAGCTCGTCCTTCCTTACGCGGGCCCTTTCGTTCCCGGGCTCCAGCTTCAGTATCTCTTCGTAAGTTTCTATGGCCTCGCTGAAAGAGGAGCGGGCTTCCAGCGCCGCGGCCAGCCCCTTAAGGGCGTTCATGTCCCGCGGAGCGGCTTTCAGGGCCAGCCGGTACTGGGTCACCGCCCTGTCGCCGCTGCCCAGCTTGATCCAGGTCTCGGCGGCTTTTATCCTGCAAAGCGACGAAGCCGGATCCTTCTCTCCGTACAGGGAGGCCGCCCGCTCATACTCCCTCACGCCGTCCTCGTATCTGCCCAGCCGCACCATCAGCGGCGCGCGCTCGGCGGCCAGCCGGGGGTCGGCGGGCGCGAACTTAAGGCAGCTGTCGCTCTCCGTCAGCGCGGTGCCGAGGTTGTCCTTAAGAAACTCCTCTCTGAATTTTTCCAGGCAGGCGGCCGCAAGCTGCTTGTCGCCGGGGGAGGCCGGCCCGGGAATTCTCACGCGCGCTTTTTCTTTTTTCTGCGCCGTCCTTCTCAGTCCGTCCTTCAGCAGGGCCCGGTAATAGGCCGCGTCGGGGCCGGGGTCGCGCTTCGCCAGGGAGAGGCCGTCGGCGTAGGAGGCCGCCGCCCGGCTTGAGTCGCCGCGCTTCTCCAGTACTTTCGCCAGGTAGTAGTGCGCCTGGCAGTTTGACGACGAGATCTCGACGCCCTGTGCGAGGGTCTCTGCCGCCTTGCGGGGATTGCCGGCCGCGGCATAGGTAAGCCCCAGTTCGCGGTAAACAGGATAAACGGTGGGGTCCAGCTCCAGGGCTCTCTTGCAGTTCGAGACGGCTTCCGCGGTCTGCGCCGAAACCCGCAGGGCTTTGCAGATCCCCAGGTACCAGGCGTAGTCGTCGCCCTGCCTGACGAGCAGCTCTTCCGCGGCGGCGGCGAGCGCGCCGGCGCGGCCCGGGGAGTTCTCAGGCAGCATCTCCACCGCATAGAGGAAAAGCTCCCTGTCCGGCGGGGCGGCCTTCCGGTCCGCCGGCGCGCCGGGGGGCCTGAGGCCGGACATGGCTATGTCGAAAGCCCTTCCCTCGGAGCCCGGCGCCGCCGCTTCCCGGGCGTGCTTAAGCTCTTCTCCGGCTGCGGCCGCGCTGCAGATAAAAAACGGGACGGCCAACAGGCCGGCCGCCGCGATCATCGTTTTAAAGCCGGGGTATATTCTCATCCGGCTAGCGCGGCTTCAGTATGCGCGGCAGGGTTACGCCGCGCTGCGCCTGGTATTTGCCCTTCCGGTCTTTATAGGAGGTTTCGCACTCCCTGTCGGCTTCCAGGAAGACCAGCTGGGCTATCCCCTCGTCGGAGTAGATCTTGGCGGGCAGCGGGGTGGTATTGGAAATCTCAAGGGTCAGGTGGCCTTCCCACTCCGGCTCCAGCGGGGTGATGTTCACCACTATGCCGCAGCGGGCGTAGGTGCTCTTGCCTATGCAGAGGCCTATCACGCTGCGCGGTATCCTGAAATATTCCACCGAGCGGGCCAGCGCGAAGGAATGCGCCGGCACTATGCAGTGCCGGGCCCTGATGTTCACGAAAGATTTCTCGTTGAAAGCCTTGGGGTCCACCACGCAGTTGTGCACGTCGGTGAAAACCTTATATTCGTCCGCGACCCGTATGTCGTAGCCGTAGGAGGAGAGGCCGTAGGAAACTTTTCCTTTTGTCACGAGCCCCTCCACGAAGGGGGCGATCATTTTTTTCTTCCGGCACATCTCGCGTATCCAAGTGTCCGATTTTAACATGGCATCTCCAGATCTTTAAAAGCGCTGTAAGTGTTTCCGCGGGGTTAAGCCGCGCCCGCCCCTCTTCGCCCTTAAGCCCCCGCGCCCGGCGTAAAATCCTCCGGTGCGGGCGGCTTCGAATTTAATCAATTCTATAAAATTGAGCGCGTAATTGAAACCCCCGGCCCGGTTTTAATAGAAGAAAGCGGGCCCGGACTGGGGCCCGCTTCAGCCGGCGGCCTGCCGGGGAGGAAACGGCGGCTACTCCCCGATGCTTTCCAGGTATTTCACGAAACTGTCCCAGCCCGAGGCTTTTTCGAAGGCCAGCTTTGAATAAGTGGGATAGTATTCGATAAGATTCCCCGGTCTGCCCGGGATCTGTATGCCCAGGCCGCGCGTGCTTGAATATTCCTTACCCGTGCGGTCTTTGCCCAGCCAGACGTTCTTGATGATCAGCTCTCCGGTAATAAAATCCTTAAGAGCTTCCCCGGCGGAAGCTTGTTCCTTCGCCCCGGGCCTGGCGGGATCGGCGTAGCGGCCGGCCAGATCCGCGAAATGGTGCAGGTCCCCGTAGAAGGAGATCCTTTTATCGGGGTCCGAAACCTCGTCTCCCACCTCGAAGCGCAGCACTTCGGCCTTGGCTCTTGCCAGCGCCCTCCGGTCGTCCGCCGCCATGGCCAGGGAGTACCAGGTCTTCGCTTTTTTCACGAACAGGGGAAGTTTTGCCGCGCGCAGCGCCGAGAGCTGCACTCCGTATTTAGTTTTTTCCAGCATCTCCGCGTATTCAGGGCGCCCGTACATCTCCCTGAAGGTGTCAACCATGTACACCCCGGCGGTTTCGGCTTTTGCCCCGGGGTTCTTTTTAAGCAGCGCGAAAAAATCCTCCCAGTTGAGGCTGGGCAGCTGTATGACCTCTTCGGAGCCGACTATCACGTCGGCGCCGTCCTTTATCTCATAGGCCACCTCCGCCATCTGCATGAAGCAGGCCATCGAGACGTACAGGTCCACCCGGCCGGCCTCCCGGAAAATATTTCCCATCTCGGTGGTTTTAATGTAGTTGCCGGAAACAAAATCGTGCGAGATGGACTTGGTTCCGTCCAACAGGTTGTCGCCCGGTTTTTTAGGATCTATCCAGCCCCAGCCGTGGTCCCAGATTATGAAGAGATATTTTTTCGCGGGGTACTCCGCTTTTGCCCATTTAAGGAAAGAAGCCGCCTCCTTCCAATCGCCCATGTCGGGGTTGCCCAGATCGGCGAGCAGCGTGGAGGCGATGTGTTCCTTATCCTGGTCCTTTGTTACGAAATAGCGGCGCACCCCGGCCCAGTCCCCATCGGCCGTGGTGTCGTTGTCCAGCCCTTTCGAACGGCCTAGTTCCGCCACGATCGCCACTTTTTCGCTTGAGCCTACTGTTTCAAAACGGTTCAGATCGCCCAGTGCGAAGGGCTCGATATTGCTTTTGCCGTTCATATAAACCATTACCGTCCAGTCCCGGAGCGGCGGGCGCCCGGGTTCAGGCGAGGCCAAGGCCGTGGCAGGGCCGGCCTGCTCTGAAAGCGAGTCTATCGCGGGAGCGGCGCAGGCCGAGGCCAGCAGCAGCGAGGAGAGAAAAGAGAGAATCATGGTCGGCTCCTATATGTCGAACATACTGACGCCAGATTAATTATTACTGAAAAAAGCGGCTGAATCAAGGTCAAAAGTCCTAGCCGGCCTTAGGTCCTGACTGGTATCTGAGCTTCTCGCCGAGAAGGGTTTCGTAATAGGCGCCCAGATCGTCGCGGAGGGAAGCCGTCTTGTAAATTTTCCCCAGGGGGAAGACGAAGGTTTTCCAGGGCAGCTGCATGGACCAGCCGCCGTCATCGCCGTCTACATTGTACCAGACCGCCTTGAAGTCCTTGGCCAGGATGGCGGCCAGCAGGTGGCCGTAGCAGCGCAGCAGCTTCCACCCGTCCGCCGAGGGAGGGATGTCCGGCCTGAAATTGCTTTTTACCGCGCTCTCCAGCCTTGCCAGCCCCGTGCGGCTTATCTCGATGTGGGCGGTTTCGCTCAGCGAAGTGATCAGCACCAGCATGCGCCTGTGTTCGGTTTGCGCGTCGATAAGCCTTTCCGGGTGGCTCCGCGCTTTTGCGCGGGCCGCGGCCGCTCCGCAGACAGGCGGGGAGGTTGCCTTAAGCTTATCCGCGACCCAGTTGGAATATTTTGTCAGCCAGCCCGGTTCAGGGACGGTTTCTTCCCAGAGCAAGCGCCAGGCGCGCTGCACCGGGTAGGTGGTAACCTTCAGTCCGGGCTGCTCGAAAACCATAGGCCAGCCCCAGGGGTCGAACTCCGTCAGTTTGAGGAGGCGGCCCTTGTGCCTCTCCTGAAGGAAATAGCACAGGAAGGCCGCGCAGTCCCTGACCGTCTCAAGGTTTCCTTGCGGGCTGGATCCGGCCTTAATAAATTTAATCCGCAGCCTCCGTTCCACCTCGCTCAACCCGTCCAGGTTAAAGTAAATTTTGCGCCCGAGTTCGTCTTCAAGAGCGGAGGCCAGCGTAAAGGCGCGCGAGATGAAATCGTCTTTACGGCTTTCGGCCTCGGTGGGCTGCGAGGCCGAGGCCATTACGTCGCGCACCGTTTCGAACTGGATACGCGGCGCCGGCGCGGGGCCGGCGGCCCCGGGCTTTCTACCTGAAACGGACGCCGCCTGCGGCTTAGCCGCGGAAAGCGGGCTCGCCTCCCCCGCCGGGGCGGGCGGGGGCGTGGCCGAGGGGTTTATGAACTTGAAGTTCCCGCCGGCGTTCTCCAGTTTATCCGGGCCGGTGTCGCTTTTTCCCGCGCCGGAGCCGTGTTCCGCGGCCGGCTCAGGGGTCAGCGGAGCTGCCGGCGCAGGCTGGGGAGTCACGCCGGGCGCGGGGGAGGGGGCGGCCAGTGCGGCGGGCGCGGGCTGAGACATCACGCTGGGCGCCTGCGCCTGCGGTTGAAAGAGCCCGGCGAGGCTGTCTTTCGGGAACTCGGCCGCGAGGCGTCTGGCCGAGGCGATGTCGGTAAGGGCCACCTGCGCGGTGACCGCGGCGGCTTCGGACTGCTTGCCTGTTTTTATCAGCGTAAGCGCCAGGTTGGCCAGGGCCTGTACCGCCGGGGCCAAAGCCGCGGAACGCCTGTAGCAGGCCTCCGCCTGCGCCGCGTCTCCCGAGCGGAAATAAAGATTCCCGAGCTGAAAAAAAATGTGTACGGAAGCCGGCGAGGGGGTGGAAAGCGCGGACCTGAGCGAGGCGGCCGCGGCCGCGAGCCTGCCCCGGTCTTTGGTCCTGAAAGCCGTTTTCGCCATGGCCGCGCCAAGTCCGGAAAGCGCCTCCGCCTTATCGAAGGCCGACGACGAAAGCCGTTTGAACACTTTTTCCGCCTCTTCCTCTTTCCCTTCCTCGAGGTCAAGCCAGGCGGCCTCAAGCACCCGGCGCTCTTCGATCTGCGTGCCCTGTCCGAGGGCGGAAAGGGTTTTTCTCGCCAGGGCGGTGTTCCCGGTCTTCCTATGGATCACCGCCAGGCAAAGCAAAGCTTCGGGGTCGGTATCGTCTTTGAGCGAGTCGTAGGCTTCCTGCAGCAGGCCCAGCTCCACAAGGACGGCGCCCAGTTGGAAGCGCGCGCGGGAAGCCGGATTTCTCGCCGCCGCCGCCGCATAGAGGTAATGCGCCGCGTGCAGGTTCCCGAGCGCGAATTCCCCGGCGGCCAGGCGGGCAGGGTCCGCTTGTATATTTTTCCCGGCCGTCTTGAGAAATCCGGCGAGCAGGGAAATGTCGCGCCGGGAAGCTTTAAGGGGAACTGTGTTCGAGCGGGACTGCGGGTGGCAGGGGTTAAAAATAAAAATTTCATGGGCCGGGGCGTGAAAGAAAAGCGCCGCGGTCTCGGCCAGGCTCTTGCTGATAAGCGGGGGGATAAGCAGCTCTTCGCTCGTGAAAGCCGGCAGGGCGGGCTGGCCTCCCTCCGAAACGGAGGCGAGAGTATATAGCTGTGCCGGGCCGGCCGCCTCCTGCCGCACCGGCAGCGCCGTGCCGGCCACGCCGGAAAAAAGCGGCAGGGCATCCCGGAACGAGGCCGGGGCGCCTTCAAAAATGTTAAGATTTGCAGAGTTTTCCGCCACGGACATATTTTATTATATTTAATGCAGAAAATACTGGTCGTCGCCACTTTTAATCCTCACAAGCTGGGGGAGATCCGCGCCATCCTTCCCGCGCTGCCGTTCGCGCTGAAGGCTCTTTCCGAGTTTTCCGGGGCCTGTCCGCCGGACGAGGACGGCGCCACGCTCGAGGAGAACGCTGTTAAAAAGGCGCTGGCCGCCGCGCGCTTTACCGGCCTTTGCGCGCTGGCCGACGACACCGGGCTTGAGGTGGACGCGCTGGACGGCGGCCCGGGAGTATGGTCTGCCCGGTATGCGGGAGAAAAAGCTTCCCCGGCGGAGAACAACGCCAGGCTGCTTTCCGCGCTTGAAGGCCTGCCGCCGGAAAAGCGCCTGGCGCGCTTTACCTGCGTCATGGCGCTGTCTTCTCCTTCCGGCGTCGTTAAAATTTCGCGCGGGATACTTGAAGGCAGGATAACCGGTGCGACGCGCGGCGTTAAAGGCTTCGGTTACGATCCGCTGTTCGAGGTCGGCGGCGGCCCCGTAACGCTGGCGGAATTTTCGGAGGAGGAAAAAAACCTCGTCAGTCACCGGGCGCAGGCCCTGAAAGTCCTGCTCCCCGAACTGCTGCGCTTCGTCGCCTCTTTTTAAGAATGCTATAATTAATAAGATACATCTATTATGAAATTGAGGCTTCTCCATAAATTCGTAGCCGTGCTGGCGCTGGTTTCAGTGCTTCCTATGGTC
The DNA here is from genome assembly GCA_903873295.1 of uncultured Elusimicrobia bacterium. Lineage (GTDB taxonomy): Bacteria > Elusimicrobiota > Elusimicrobia > Elusimicrobiales > UBA9959 > UBA9959. Next base: position 18,427 of record CAIQNV010000089.1, on the reverse strand, counting down.
CTGCTGGGCCTGAGGCTGATAAGCCTGGGACAGTTGGGGGTGCGCACGGCCATAATGGAGCTTAACCTCACCGCGGCCGATAAAATTTCCTCGGAATTCAACGCCTACATCAGAAGCGCCGACGCGGGCCTGCGCTCCGCCATGAACGCCATGCCCCGGATGGACTGGGAAAATAATCAGGTGATGCTTGCCGCCCTGCTGGAAACCCGCAGGGAGATCAGGGAGATTTCGGTGCTTGATAAGGCCGGCACGGAGAAAATAAAGATCATCTCCCCTTTTGTAAACGGCAGCGGGAAGCTGATGAAATATCCGGGGGCCGCCGGCTTCAAGGCCGCCAGGGCAGGGGGGCGCCACCTCTCGGTGGACGGAAAGACCCGCTTCGCGGTTTTTTATTATCCGTTCGGCAAAGACCTGGTGCTGCGCTCCGAGCTTGACCTGCCTTCTTTTATAGATTCCCTCGACCTCAAAAGCGTAGGCTCCGAAGGCTTCCCCGTTATCCTAAACTCTTCCGGCGTCCCTATCGCCTGGCCCGGCGAGCTGTCCGCGGAAACGGCCGCCGCCGCCGCGGGCTGGGAGATCTCGAAGAACGCGGTAAAGTCCCTTTCCTCCGGCTCCGCCGAGTTCCTGGACGCCTCCGGGCGCGAGATGCTGGGCGCCTACTCCCCTATCTCGGAACTGGGCGGCGCCGTGGTGGTGAGCCAGCCCCGGGAGGGGGCTTACCGCTACGCGATGTTCATGCGGAAGCAGGCCGTTTACGCGGTGCTGATTTTCCTGTCCCTGGCCGTGGCGGCGGGCTGGTTCCTGAGCCGCAGCCTTACCAAACCGATAACGGTGCTTACGCGCGCGGCCGGATATGTGGCCGCCGGCGACTTTTCGTGCAAGGCGGAGGTCGACACTTCCGACGAGCTTAAGGACCTGGCTGAAACTTTCAATAACATGGTCTCGCAGCTCAAGTCCTATTCCGATATGCAGGTGGACCGCATCATACGGGAGCAGAAAAATACCGAGGCCATCCTTTTCTCTACCGAAGACGGCATCGTCATGACCGATATGGCGGGCCGGGTGCAGGTCGCCAACCGCAAGGCCAGATCGGTGCTGGGCATAGGCCAGCTCGAGTCCGTAGAGGGGAAGCGACTGGAAGTTCTCCTCGCCTCCGAAGCCATAAAAGAACCGGTGCTGGACGTGTTCGGAAGCCGCGGGGAAAAATATTTCAGGGAAATAGAGATCCTGCAGGAGCACTCCCGCCGCTTCTTCAAGTGCTTCGCCATGCCGATAACGGCGCCGGGGTGCCCGGAGCCGCTGGGCAGGCTTATCGGTTTCTACGACATAACGCTGGACAAGGAGCTGGCCCGGATAAAGGACGAGTTCCTCCAATCCATCACGCACGACCTGCGCAATCCGATGGGCGCGATAAAGGGCTTCGTGGAATTCCTGCTGAAGGAAATCCCCGGCCCGGTGAACGAGCAGCAGAAAAAAATGCTGGTCTCCATAGACCGCGCGTCGTTCCGGCTGCTGGGCATGATAAATAATATCCTCGACTCCGCGAAAATGGAAGCCGGTAAGATGTCTATAAGCCTGTCCCCGGTGAATCTGATGGATGTAGCCGCCAGGGTCAATTCGCTGATGGAGTCGCTGGGCCAGCGCAAGCATATCCGCTTTGAAGTCGAGGGGGCGGCGCAGACGCTGGTGAACGCCGACACCGGCCTTATGGAGCGGATGTTCACCAACCTTATCGGCAACGCCATAAAATTCACCCCGGAAGACGGGGTTATCACCACCGGCATCTCGGACGACGGGGACCATATAACGGCCTGGGTGCGCGACACGGGCGACGGCATACCGCCGGAATACCTGGACAAGGTCTTTGAAAAATTCGAGCAGGTCAAGGGACAGAAGGCCGGCGGCACCGGACTGGGCCTCACCATCTGCAAGTATGTCGTCACGGCCCACCTGGGAAAAGTGTGGGCGGAGTCGGAGCCCGGCAGCGGGGCGAAGTTCATTTTTACGATCCCGAAGAACCTCTGCAAGGACGAGGACGGCAATGTGGTCCTTAAGGCGGCCGGGTGAAGAGCTTATTGCTGGGCTTCCTGCTGCTCCTGCGCCCGGGCCGCGCCCTTGCGGCCGAGGAGCTCCAGACCATAGTGGTCAAGCCGGGCGACACGCTCTGGAGCATCTCCAAGACCTATCTTAAGGACCCGAAGAAGTGGAACGTGATAATCAGATATAACCGTCTGCCCTCGGGCGACCCCTCGATAGCTTTGCCCGGGATGCAGCTGCGGGTGCCTGTAACCCTCATCAAGGAGCAGTACAGGGCGGCCAGGCTGGTTTATTTCCTTAACGAGGTGCTCTTCAGGCGCACCGGGAGCGAAGACTGGAAAGGCGTGAACATTAAGATGAGCCTGTTCAAAAGCGACACGCTGCACACCATGACGGGCGCGCGGGCCGACGTGGAATTCTATACCGGAGAATTGCTCAGTCTTTACCCCAATACCATCGCGGTGCTGCGCCCGCCCGGCGCGAAAGATATCGACGTGGAACTGCTGTCCGGAGAACTGCGCAGCGTCAGGTCGCGCGTGATCACCGCTTCGGCCAGGATAACCCCCAAAACCAGGGATACCGAGTTCGGGGCCAAGCTTAAGGACGACCTTACCACGCTGGTGCAGGTCACCAAGGGGAAGGTCGACGTGGAAGCGCAGGGCAGGACCGTAGAGGTCGCCGAGGGCTTCGCCTCCGAAGTCAGGCTGGATATGCCCCCTTCCAAGGCGGTGAAGCTGCCCCCGCTGCCGCAGTTCGCGCAGGGCTCCTCGACGGTTCTTTCGACTTCCGGCGGGCCGCAGCTTAAAACCGAGGGCGGGGTCGTTTCCCTCAACATGAAAACCCCCGTAAAAATCCCGGCCCTGACCGCGAACCTGCCCAATACGGACCTGACTAAAAATATCCCGGCGGCGGGAGACACTAACGACAAGGGGATAGACGCCAGCGAGATAGTCAAGATCATCTCGGTGGGCAACCCCGTGCAAAGCTACCACCTGCAGGTCTCAAAAGAGCAGAGCTTCAGCACCACCGTCCTGGATAAGAATTACGACGCTTATAACAGTCTGGACCTTAACGAGCTGCTGCCCCCCGGCGACTACGTCATACGCATCGCGCTGGTGGACCTGCTGGGCTTCGAGGGGAAGTTCAGCGCGCCCCGCGCGGTAAAGGTAAGCGGAGGCAGATAGCGGCACGGATGAAAACAGACTTTATCTATCGTTTCCCGACTAGAAAATCAGCCGCGGCTTTTTTGCTGGGCTGCGCCTGCCTGTCCGCGCTCTGGCGGCCGGCCTCCGGCGTGACGGAGACCGCCTCCGGTAAAACGGTATGGGACCGCATCATGGAGGACCAGAGCGCCATAAATCTGCGGCGCGGCTACGCCCTGATGGGCGAGGAGAATTACCCCGAAGCAGCGGACGAGTTCTTTAAAGCCGCACAGAAAAACCCTGAAAGCCCCTGGCCGCGCCTGCTTTACGGCTCCGCGCTGTACTGGCTGGGAGAGCCGGATAAGGCCCTCTCCGAGTTCGAGGAGGCGCTGCGCCTCGACCCCGCGAATTCCATGGCTTTCCAGCTGCGCGGCATAGTGCGGGCCCGCGCCGGCCTTTATCAGGAGGCCCTCGCGGATTTCCTGGAGGCCGAGCGGCTGGCCCCCGAGCGCTCCGACGTAAAAATGAACGCGGGCTCGGTTTACCAGGCGCTGGGCAATCCCGGCAGGTCTTTGGACTACTTCAGGGCGGCCGTGGCCGCCGAGCCCTCCAACCCGCTCTACCGCTTCCAACTGGGAATGTTTTATTCCCGCTCCGGCCGCTACGACCAGGCCGCCGCGCAGTTCGAAAAAGCCGTTTCGCTGTTTTCCGACTACGAGGACGCGGTGCTGGAGCTCGCCGTGCTGAGGGAGCGCGACGGCAGGCTTGCCGAGTCCATAAAACTTTACCGCCGGGCGCTTTCAATAAAGCCGCGCGATTCCGTGGCCAGGTTCAGGCTGGCCTGGGCGCTGCGCAAGGCCGGGCGCGGCGGAGAGGCTAAAAAAGCGCTGGAGGGCGCCTTCCTGCTGGCGCCGGCCAATGAACAGGGCGGCATCTCGATGGCTTTGGCTTACGCCGGAGCCCCGTCCGGCGCTAAAGCCGCGGGGGGGGCGGCGGAGCAGCAGCAGAGCCCGCTGTTTTCAGCCCTCTCCAAGATCCCTCCGGAACAGGAGGTCAGGGCGGTTATCGAGCTGCTTGAGACTCCCAAGGCGGTCCTTACCGACGCGCCGCGGGGAGAAAAACTGGCGGGGCGGCTGCAGGCGGCTTTCAAAAGACCCAAGGTCGGCTATACGAAGCGCGAATATTTCCTGCCGGCTTCCACGCCGGAGGAAAGGCTGAGGAGAGCGGGAGAGATAGCCGCCGAAACCGATAAGCTTTTAAAAGGCGTCTCCTCCGACAGCGACGCGCGGCTCAATTTTAATATCGAGACCTCCGCTCCCTCCGCTTCGCGCAAGGACCCTAAAAACAAAGCTTTGTATAAGCCGCGCGACGTCGGGAACGATATGGGGCTGTGGGTGATGGGAGACAACTGGCTGGACAACGCCGCCGAAGCCATCGAGGAGATAGAGGCCGCCGGCTCCGTATCGGACCCCGATTTCAAGCTGATCAAGGGTCTCGGCTACCTCCTCCTGGGTGAACCCCCGCTGGCCCTTGAGGAATTTTCCGGCGGCGGCGTTCAGCCGGCGCTCGGGCGCTGCGCGGCCTGGGTGGAGGCCGGCTCGGAAGAGAAAGCCCTGGCCGAGTGTCTGGAAGCCTTGCGCCTGGAACCCGGCAATAAGACCGCCCTGGCCAACCGGGCGTGGCTGGAGGGCAAATGAGAACACCGCCCCTGAAACTGGTCTTCAGCTTCACTGACCGCGCGCTGAAGGAGCGGCTGTCGGCCAGGCTCTGCGATTCCTACGGGCGCTGGCTGGGGGGCTTCCGCACACTTGAGATCCGGCGGGGCGGAACGCGCGAGGGTTTTGAAATAGAAGCGCTGGGCGGGGAGCGGTCCGTGCTGGCCTCCAGGGGTATAGTTTCCGCAGTTCCTTTTAATAAATACGCGCTTGATCCGGCCGCGCTAGAGGTTACGGCCCTGTCGGCCCTCGAGGCCGCCGCCGCCGGTGGGAAGGTGCTGTTGTTCGACGAGCTGGGGCCTATGGCAATGAAGTCTGAAAAGTTCAGCTCCCGCGCCGTCGAGCTGCTCTTCTCGCCCGCGCCGTGCCTGGTTTTCTACCGCAGAGGCGCCGCCGTTTTTGAAGACGCTTTTTCTAAAATGCGGGATACGGTTAAGATCGAGCTGACCGGACCCGGCTGGGCGGAGGCGGTGGCGGCCGCAGAGGCCTGGCTGGACGCGAAGGCCGGCATGACGGGGAAGCTATGACGAACTGCACCGAGGATTTTTCGATCGACGACGTAAAGAAAGCCCACTTTATAGGCATCGGGGGCATCGGCATGAGCGGCATAGCCCGCCTCATGCTGGGGCTGGGCTACGAGGTGAGCGGCTCCGACGCCAAAGCCTCGGAGATCACGCGCGCGCTGGCCCGGGAAGGCGCTAAAATAACGGAGGGCCACTCGGCCGGAGCGCTGGGCTCGCCCGACATCGTGGTTATAAGCTCGGCGGTAAAGCCCGACAACCCCGAACTTAAAGCCGCCTTCAGGCGGGGCCTGCCGGTGGCGCGCCGCGCGCTGATGCTCTCAAAGCTGGCCGAGCTGAAAAAAACCGTGACGGTGGCCGGCACGCACGGCAAGACCACCACCACCACCATGACGGCCGCCGCGCTTGAAGCCGCCGGCGCCGACGCCACCGCCGTGGTAGGCGGAATAATAAAGGGCGCGGGCTCGAACGTCAGGCTGGGCGGCGGCCGCTACCTGGTGGCCGAGGCTGACGAGTCGGACGGCTCCTTCCTTTATTTCTCGCCGCTGGTGGCCTGCGTCACGAATATAGATTCCGACCATCTGGACCATTATGGCAGCATGGAAAATCTGAAGGAGGCTTTCAGGAAGCATCTGGGCAGGCTTCCCTTCTACGGCATGGCGGTCCTCTGCTCCGACGACCCGGTAATACGCGAAATTATTCCGTCGCTCAAAGTCCCGCTGCTGACCTGCGGCCTGGGCGCCGGGGCGGACTGGAGAGCGCGGGACGCGGTCTTTTCTCCCGCCGGCGCCGCTTTCAGCGTTTATTTCAGGGGCAGGCTTAAAGGCCGCGTCCGGCTGCGCTGCGGCGGAGCCCATAATGTGCGCAACTCTTTGCTGGCGCTGGCCGCCGGCTCCTATCTGGGCTTTGACTTCACGAAGCTGGCGCAGGGCCTCTGGAACTTTGCCGGAGTGAAGCGGCGCATGGACAGGCTGGGCGCGGCGGGCGGAGTGGAGTTCGTGGACGACTACGCCCACCACCCGACCGAGATCAGGGCGACGCTGGCCGCCGCCCGCGGGCTTTTTCCCGGCAGGCGGCTGGTGGCGCTTTTTCAGCCGCACCGCTACAGCCGCACCTCGCTGCTCTATAAAGATTTCGGCAAAGCTTTCGGCGGCGCCGCCGGGGTCTACGTGGCGCCCGTTTACGCGGCGGGCGAAAAGCCCCTGCCCGGAGTGGATTCCGGCCTGATACTGCGGCAGCTCAGAAGAAACGGCGCGGCCGCCTCGGAGTTCCGCGGCGTGCTCGAAACCATGAAGGAGCTCAGGCCCGGAGACGTTTTTTTGACGCTGGGCGCCGGCGACGTCTGGAAGCTCGGCGAGGAAATTAAAATGAAAATGAAAACGCTCGGGGGAAGTCTGGAACCCGATGCCTGATCTTGTTATTTATGCCTAAATACAGCCAGGTTTTTTTAAACGACAAGGATATCTGCGCGCGCATCGCCGGCGCGCTGGAGGGCGCCTCCTTTGACAGGCTTATAGAGATAGGCCCCGGCGGCGGCGCGCTGACTTCCTTCCTGTTCCCCAGGTACGGCGGGCTTATGAAAGCGGTGGAAATTGACTCCGCGCTGCTGCCGGCTTTGCGCGAAAAGTTCAAGGGCCTGGAGGTGGTCAACGCGGATTTTCTGCAAACGGACCTGGCGGCTCTTGCCGGACCCGGGCGGGCGGCGTTCATAGGCAACCTGCCGTACGACTGCGCCACCGCTATCCTTGAAAAAACCCTTTTTTACGGCGGACTGGAGCTGTCGGTGTTCATGTTCCAGAGAGAAGTGGCCCGCCGCATCACCGCCTCACCGGGAGACAGCGACTACGGCGGCCTTTCGCTGCTGACGGCCTCGCGGGCCTCGGCGGAGCTGCTGCTGGACATAAAGGCCGCCAGTTTCAGCCCCGTGCCGGCCGTGGATTCCTCCGTGCTGATATTCCGGCCTAAAGTTTTTTTCAGCGCGCCGGGCGAAGAGGCCGCCTTCCGCGCGCTCGTGAGAAAGGCGTTCGCTCACCGCCGCAAGACGCTGGTAAATTCACTGGGGCTTTGCGGCGTGGACAAGGCCGTCGCCGCCGCCGCGGTCGAAAAGACCGGCTTTAAAGCCTCGGTAAGGGCACAGGAGATTTCCCTGGAGAGCTTTGCCGCGCTCTCGGCCATATTGGAGAAAAAATGAAAAAGATAATAGTGCTGCCCGCCTACAACGCGGCAAAAACCCTCAGGGAAACCGTCGGCTCGCTGCCCGCCGGCTCTTTCGACGAGGTGCTGCTAGTGGACGACTGCTCGTCCGACGGCACTTATGAACTGGCGCTGGAGCTGGGTATAAAAGCCGTAAAGCACCCCCGCAACCGCGGCTACGGCGGCAATCAGAAGACCTGCTACGCGCTGGCGCTAGAGCGGGGGGCCGATATCGTAGTAATGCTCCATCCGGATTACCAGTACGACCCGCGCGTGATCCCTTTTATGACCGGCATCATCGAGGGCGGTATCTGCGACGTGGTGCTCGGCAACCGCATCCGCACCCGCGCCGAGGCCCTGGCCGGCGGCATGCCGGTCTACAAGTATCTGGCTAACAGGTTCCTGACGGTCGCGGAGAACCTGGCCGCGGGGCAGAACCTGGGCGAGTGGCACAGCGGTCTGCGCGCCTACTCCCGGGCCGCTCTTGAAAAAATTAACTGGGCGGACAACTCGGAAGGCTTCGCCTTCGACTCTCAATACCTTTTTCAGGCGGCCTTCAAGGGGCTGCGTCTCGGAGATATTCCGGTGCCGGCCAAATATTTCAGCGAGGCCTCCTCCATAGCCTTCGCCGGCGGGGTGCGCTACGGTCTTGCAACCCTGCTGGCGGCGGCCGAATTCCTTCTGAACAAAACGGGCCTGGTCCGCACCGCCCGCTACCGCTGAATAATATAAAAATAGTATAATTGAGGGGCTTCCGGAGCGCCGGGGCATATTTCATTTTACGGGGAGCGCATGAACACGCACGCCAAGCGCATCAAAGACCTGCAGTATATGCTAAGGAAGCACGGCCTGGACGCCATGGTCATGGGCCGGGGGCTGGAGGTGGGTTTCCTTACCGGCTTTTATCTCGAAGACTGCGTCATGCTCGTCTCCCGCGTCGACGCCTGGGTCTTCATGCCGAAAATGTTCGTAGATCATTTTAAGTCCAAGGTGGATTTTGCCGCCGCCGTGGCCGCCGACCCCAGCGCCGCCGACCGGGCCGCGGCCAAGGTAAAAGAGCTTAAGTTCAAGCGCGCCGCTTTCCAGCCGGAAGCCGAAACCTATAAGCGGGGAACCGCCTGGCGAAAGGCGGGGCTTATCGAGAAAGACGGGCTTATCGGAGCGCTGCGCGCGGTAAAAGAAGGCGAAGAGATAGAAAATCTGCGCAAGTCCTGCCGCATCGCCGCCAGGGCTTTCGGCATAGTCAGGCCCCATATCAAGACCGGCCGCACGGAGATGTCGGTCTACCGCGAGCTCGAGGACGTTATGCAGTCCCTGGGCGCCAAGGGCCCGTCGTTCAATATGATCGTGGGCTTCGGCCCCGACTCCTCCATGCCGCACCACGAGACCTCGGAGCGCAGGCTTAGGAACAATGAGGCCGTCCTGCTGGACTACGGCTGCGTATATGAAAATTACTGCTCGGACATAACCCGCACTTATTTCCACGGCAAGCCTACGGAAGAATTCAGGAAAGTGTACGGCATAGTGGCTGCCGCCCAGAAGGCCGGCCTGGCGAGGGTGAAGCACGGCGTCAGGACCCGCGCCGTGGACTCGGCCTGCCGCGACCTTATAGCCGACGCCGGCTACGGCCAGTACTTCATCCACGGCACGGGCCACGGCCTGGGCCTTGAGATACATGAATTTCCCCGGATGAATACCGTTGTGGAGGCCGTGCTGCGCGCCGGTATGACGGTTACGGTGGAGCCGGGCATTTACCTGCACGGCAAATTCGGAGTGCGCATAGAAGATTCGGTGCTGGTTACAAAGACAGGCTGCGAGATACTAACAGAGACCAGGTGAAATCGGAGGCGAGGGTAAAGTGAGACTTCTCGGTTACTCTGCCCGTGCTTTTGCCTGACTTATCTGCTATTAACAGGAGGAAGAATGATCCCATTAGCTATCGTACTGCTGGTTCTGGGCGGGTGGCTGGTACTTATTTTCAACGGGCTGATCAAGCTGCGCAACCAGGTTGCCAACGCTTTCCGCCAGATAGACGTGCAGCTTAAAAGGCGGCATGACCTTATCCCCAACTTAATAGAGTCGGTCAGGGGGGAGATGAAGTTCGAGAGAGAGACCCTTGAGCGCGTGGTACAGGCCCGCGCCGCCGCGGTTTCCGCCGGGCAGGGCGGCAACATGAACGAGGTGCTGGCCAAGGAGGGGATGCTTACCCAGGCGCTGGGCAAGCTGATAGCCCTTTCCGAAAATTATCCCAACCTTAAAGCTAACGAATCGGTCAAGACGCTGATGGAAGAGCTGACCCATACCGAGAACCAGCTCGGTTTCTCGCGCCAGTTCTACAACGACGTCGTGACGCAGTTCAACACGAAGCAGCAGGTGTTCCCCGCCAATATGTTCGCGGCGCTGCTGGGTTTCACCTCTTCGGCGCTGTGGGAGCTGCCGGCGGATTCTGTCGAAAGGGAAACCCCGAAAGTGGATCTGACGGTGTAGAAAATCAAGGGTCAAGGGTCGGGCGTCGGGGAGCGGAGGATTTATTTTTTACTATCTCCTCTCCCCTGACTCCCGACTTGCGACATTTTTTGCGATGAATATCTACGAACAGCAGGCTTCCAACCGGCGGATGACGGCTATGATGATAGCCGTGTTCGTGGCTTTTTTTCTGTTTATAGGTCTGGGGTTCGATTATTTCTACCTTAATTTCAACCCGCGGGGCGCCCCGCAGATGCGTATGAACGCGGATGGTTATTATGAGCTGCGGGCGCAGGCCGCCGCCACCTCGATACCATTCGGCACCATTATAGCGCTGCTGGTCGGCCTGGGGATGTCAGTTAACAGTCTTATCAACGGGCCTAGCATGGTTCTGCGCTCCACCATGGCCCGCCGGGCGGTCTCGTCGGTAGAAAAGGAGCGGCAGTTCCTGAACGTGGTGGCCGAAATGGCTACCGCTTCCGGCCTGCCCCTGCCGGCCGCCTATGTAGTGCCGGATCCCGACCTGAACGCTTTTGCCACAGGCACAAACCCGTCAAATTCGGTTATCGCCGTGACGGAGGGCATACTGGCCTCGCTGAACCGGGAGGAGCTGCAGGGCGTGGTGGCACACGAGATGAGCCATATCCGCAACTACGATATGCGCCTGCTGACCGTCACCGCGGCGCTGATGGGCGCCATAGCGCTGCTGAGCGACTTTGCCGGGCGCAGCATGCGCTACGGCGGCAGGAGCGCCTCCTCGGCCTCGCGCGGTTCGGGCCGCAAAGGCGGCGGCGTGATAATGCTTATAGTTTTTGTCGTCTGGATAGTGCTGGTTATCCTGGCGCCGCTTATTTCGCGCCTGCTGGCCATGGCCATTTCGCGGCAGCGCGAGTTCCTGGCCGACGCCAGCGGCGCGGAGCTGACGCGCAACCCGCTGGCCCTTATTTCGGCGCTTGAAAAAATACGGCGGGCGGTGATGCCGACCAACGCTATAAATAACGGCGTGGCGCATATGTGCATCGCCGATCCCCGCGGCAGCCTGATAGAGGAAAAAACGGGCTTCGCGGCCGATCTGCTGGCCACGCATCCGCCTATGGAAAAGCGCATACTTGCGCTTAAAGTTATGGCCTACCAGGCGGCCCACCCGCAGGCTTAGGCGGGAACGGCCGGGGAATTCAGGCGCTTGATCTTAGACTCTAAGACGCTTAGACTCTAGTACTCTCGGACTTCAGACTGACCAAGGAGACACAAATGATACTTGCGAGCCAATTCAAAGAAGGGAACATGTTCATAAACGAAAACGGCCAGACCGTAGAGGTTATGAGCGTTCAGCATCACCGCAAATCCCAGGCCCGCGCCGTAGTGCGCGTGAAGCTCTGTAACGTGGAAACGGGTTCGATAATAGAGACCGCCTACCGTCCCGAAGATAAGTTTAAGGACGTCTCCATCGAAAAGCGGCCCAAAACCTACGTCTATACGGACGGGGGAATGGCCTATTTTATGGACAACGAGAACTACGAGCAGACGGGCCTGCCGGTGGCCAAGCTGGAGGCAAGCCTGCCGTTCATGACCGAGAACATGCAGGTAGAGGGACTTTACCTCAACGGTGTTTTCTTCAACATCAAGCTCCCGGCGAACCTGATAATGGAAATAACCGAAACCGTGGACAGCGTGAGGGGCGATACGGTCTCCAATACGCTGAAGTCCGCCAAGGTTTCCACGGGTCTTGAGATAAAAGTCCCGATGTTCATAAAAGAGGGCGACAAAGTGCGCGTGGATACCCGCACGATGGCTTACGTCGAGCGGTACACCGAGCCGAAACGGTAAAGCGACAGTGAGTGTTTGAACTTATGATCAAAGCCGTTATTTTCGATATCGACAACACGCTGATGGACTTCATGCGCATGAAGCGCGCCGCCGTGGACGCGGCCGTCGACGCCATGATAGACTCCGGCCTGGCCATGGCTAAGCGGGAGATGGTGGAAAAGATCTTTAAAGTCTACTGGGACGAAGGGATAGAGGACCAGAACATCTTCGACAAAGTCCTCACCAAGGAGTTCGGCCAGATAGACTACAAGATACTGGCCGCCGGCATACTGGGCTATAAGCGGGCCAAGGAGGGTCACATGACCCTGTACCCGCACGTGCGCCTTACGCTTACCGACCTGCTTAAAAGAGGCGTGCGCATGGGCGTGGTCTCCGACGCCCCGCGCCTGAGCGTCTGGATGCGCATCGTGGGCCTCGGCCTGCACCATTACTTCGAGCACGTGGTGACCTTCGACGATACCGGCGAGAAGAAGCCCTCGCCCAAGCCTTTCAAAAAAATACTGGGCATGCTCGCCGTCGAGCCCGGCGAGTCCCTGATGGTCGGGGACTGGGCCGAGCGGGACATAAAGGGCGCGAAAGCTTTCGGCATGCGGACCGCCTGGGCCAAATACGGCAATGAGTTCGACACTAAGGTCTCCGGCGCCGACTACGAGCTGGACGACATACACGATATCGTGGGGATAATCAGGAGGATAAATGAAAAACATCATTAGCATTCTGGCCCTCTGCCTGGCCGTCCGCTCGGCGGGCGCGCTGGAAATAACCGCGGTAGCTCCGGCGGCGGTAAAAGGCGCGGCCAAAGCCGATTTCACTTTCGGCGCTATCGCCGTGAAAGCTGTCGTTTATGAAAAAGGCGGCGTGGTAATGCCTTTCACCGAAAATAAGGGCAGAACCTACACCGACATAAAGCTGCTCTCGAAAGCGCTTTATGGGAAGCTGGAGGGCTGCTTTAAAAACGGCTTTACCAAGCCCGCCAAAGCCCCTGCGGCCCCCGTCATAAAGGTGGATTCCTTCAAGCCGCTGAAGTCAAAGGTCCGCGTGGCCAACGCCGAGATCACTTTCGACGGCGAGCTTCTGGCTGTCGGCGGCGTCATGGCTTCCTCCAAAGAGGAGGGGACCTTCTGGATCGCCTTCCCTCCCGGCCTGGTTTTTCCCGACGGGGCTTTCAAGAGCGCCGTGGAATCGGCCGTGATCGCGGCTTGGGCGAAGAAAAACAAAGAATCCGGCGGCCGGAAGCCCTGATACGGAATTTACAAGGCAATGAAGTTCTCAAAGAGCGCGGTTCCCGGGCTGATCCTCCTGCTTCTCTCTCTGCCGGGCGGCCGCGCTTTCGCCCTTAAGACCGAGCGCCTCGCCCGGTATTCTCCCGCCTCCGGTAAAACTTCCAGTCTCGAAGTCGCGGCCGGCTCCGCGATCGTAAAGTTCAAGGCCGGTGTTTCCACTTCAGCCGCCGCCGCGGCCCTGGAGCAGAATAATTTCCATATTATCGCGACCTTCCCGCGCTTTAATTTTTCGTCCGTAAAACTGCCTGAAGGGCTTAGTGTTTCGGCCGGGCTGTCGATGCTTGACAGTTTGCCGCAGGTTGAGACCGCTTCCCCGAACCGGGTTTTTAAGCCCTCCCGCGTCCCGAACGATCCGTACGTCGGCCGGCAATACGCCCTGGGGCAGGTGCAGGCCTTTGGCGCCTGGGAATATGAGACGGGGTTTTCCAGCCGCGTTACGGTAGCGATCCTGGATACAGGCATCGACGGTTCGCATCCGGACCTGGCCGGCAAGATCGTGCTGCCCGGCCGCGTTTTTGACCCGCTGAGCGGCGGCGCGTCGGATGACGCGGCTCCCACTACTGCCGCCTGCGATCACGCCACCAGGGCGGCGGGTGTGGCCGCAGCTGTTTCGGATAATTCCATCGGAGTAGCGGGAATGTCCTGGGGCGCTAAACTGCTGTCCCTGAAGATTTTTGCCGACGGAGATTGCACCCCGGATTGCTCTGATAAAGCCGCCTACGGCTCCTGCAGCGCCAGTGAAACCGCCATCGCCGCCGCCGTCAACGACGTGATCGCTCTTCATGACACCGCCGCGGCCGGAAAGGTGATCATAAACATGAGCCTCGGCAGTAATGGAACTTGTTCTGACCCTCTTCAAACCGCCGTCAATTCCGCGGCTGACGCCGGGATAATGATGTTCGCGGCCGCGGGAAATAACGGCGGCTCTGTTATGGACTCGCCGGCCAACTGCGACGGGGTTATAGCCGTCGGCGCGACCGACCTGCATGACAACCTGGCTTCTTTTTCTAACAGCGATACTTTGATGAGCACCAAAGGGCTGACAGCGCCCGGCGTGGACCTTTATACTACCGATCTAAGCGGCGGCTACGCCTCCGTCTCCGGTACCTCTTTCTCTTCCCCGATGGCCGCGGGCCTGGCGGCCCTGCTCTGGTCGGCCAAACCGGGAAAGACGGCCGCCGGTATCTGGAACGAAATGAAGAATTCCGCCGACGACCTCGGCTCGCCGGGGCCGGACCGCGATTTCGGCTGGGGGCGCATAAACGCGCTGAAGGCCCTGCGCCTTGCGGTTACCGGGTCAATGAATTCCGCCTCCACAAATAAAGCCGCTGCTTACCCCAATCCTTTCAGGCCCAAAACCCAGCGCCTGGTTTTATTCGCCCTGACCGAAGGAATGACGGCTTCAGGCGTGGAAGTGAAAATTTACACCTCCGAGGGGGAACTGGTGAAAAAGCTGGAAGGCATGGCCTGGGACGGAAAAAATGAGACCGGCGCCGCCGTGGCCAGCGGCGTCTACCTTTTCCGCGTTAAGACCGACAAGGGCTCCGCCGTAGGAAAATTCGCTTTGATCCGTTAGCTCTCCGGCCGTTCGGCCTCCGGTATGACCTATGATAGTTTTCAACACAACTAAAGATACTATCGTCAGCGGCGCGGCCGCGCGGGCGGATACTTTTGCCGCAAGGCTCTTCGGCCTCATCCCCCGGCGTTACCTGGGTGCTGAGGAGGGCCTCTGGCTTGAGCCCTGCGCCATGATACATATGTGTTTTATGAGCTTCGCGATAGACGCGGTGTTTCTCGACCGCGGCCTGAAAGTGCTCCGCGTGATAGAAAATCTCAAGCCCTGGCGCTTTTCTCCCTGGGTCCGCGGCGCGAGGGGCGTACTTGAACTGCCTGCCGGCCGCGGCGCCGGCCGCGTTGCGGAGGGGGATATCCTGAGTTTTCGGTAAGAACCGCCTTGTAAGTCGCGGCTAATATATTTATAATAATAATCATGCCCCCGGCTAAAGGTTTTCAGCGCAAACGGAATTTGAGGGAAATCCTCATTGAGGAGAAACTCATATCCGAGGAGCAGCTGAAGGCCGCCGAGGAGACCTCCAAAAAAGACAATAAACCTTTGCAGCAGGTTCTGGCCGAGCTTAAACTCATCCCCGAGCTAAAACTGCTGAAAGTGCTGGCCGACGAATGGGGCTTTAAGGCGGTGGACCTTTCCAAGGTGGAGGCTCCGCCCGAAGTCGTGCAGCTGCTCCCCGAACATATCGCGCGCAAGCAGATCTGCGTCCCTTTCGCCCGGCAGGAGAACGACCTCTTCCTCGCCATGTCGGACCCCAGGGACTTCCTGATCATCGAGGACATCAGCCTGCGCACCGGGCTTGATATAAAGCCGTACCTGGCGCTCGCTCCCTGGATACTCAGGGTGCTGGATACCGTTTACGGCAAGCAGGACAACGTACAGGTAGAAAAGCTGATGGAGTCCGTGCAGCAGAGCCAGAACGCGGCAAAGGCGGAAGGCGCGGAGGAAAGTTTTTCGCTCGCCACCGAGGCCGAGAAAAAAGATATCAATGAGATCGACTCCAACGCTCCGGAGGTGGAAAAACTCGTCAACGCCATAATCCTGGGCGCCCTCAGCATAAAAGCTTCCGACATTCATATCGAGCCCTTTGAAGATCCCAACGGTAAAACTTCCAAAGTGATGGTGCGCTACCGCGTGGACGGTATGCTGCGCCCCGCCTCTTTCAGCATCCCCTGGGCTTTCCGCCAGGCCATCAGCGCCAAGATCAAGATCATGTCCAACTCCATGAATATCACGGAGCGGCGCATCCCGCAGAGCGGCCGCATACAGATCATCGCCAAAGGCAACCCCATCGAGTTCCGCGTGGAAATGGTGCCCACGGTGTTCGGCGAGTCCTGCGTCATGCGTATCCTGGACCGCTCCTCGGTGCGCGTGGACATAAAGATAATGGGCTTCCTGCCCGACACCGAAGTCAAGCTGCTCCAGCAGTTCGCGGGCATAGGCGGCAAGAAGAATTTCGGCCTGGTGCTGGTCTGCGGCCCCACCGGCTCCGGCAAGTCCACGACGCTGTACGCCTGCCTCAACCATGTCAACCGCCCGGACATCAAGATCATTACCGCCGAGAACCCCGTAGAATACAATATCGACGGTATCGTCCAGGTGCCCGTGAACCCCGACGTGAAACTCGGCGGAGATAAAAAATTCGACTTTGCTTCCGCGCTGCGCTCCTTCATGCGTCTCGACCCCGACGTTATCATGGTCGGCGAGATCCGCGACGAGGAAACGGCCCATATCGCGCTCGAGGCCGCCATGACCGGCCACCTGGTTTTCTCCACCATCCACACCAACGACGCCCCGTCGGCCCTGGAGCGCCTCACCCAGATGGGCCTGCCGCGCTTCGTGGTGGCCAATACGATGAAGGCCGTGCTGGCGCAGCGCCTGGCCCGCCGTCTTTGCAAAGACTGCAAGGTGGAGGCCGATCCCACGCCCGAGGAGCTCGCCGTTTTTGAGGCTAACGGGGTCAAGGTTCAGCCCGGAGCCAAGCTGTGCAGGGCCAAGGGCTGCGATGTCTGCAAGGACACCGGCTACAAGGGCCGCGTCGGCATGCACGAGCTGCTTATCCTTAACGACGAGATCCGGCTGCAGCTGCTGAAGGACCCTTCCGCCATCCCCGTGAAGGAGATCGCGATGAGGAACGGGATGCGCACCATAGCCCAGGACGGTCTGGAGAAGGTTCTGCTGGGGCTTACTACGGTCAAGGAAGTTCTGGGCGGAGCGGCCGAGAAAGATTAATAGGAGCTGCAATGGCCAAAAAAATAATTTGTTTCGCCTTCGCCTCGCTGCTGGGTCTATCCTGCGCCGCCGCGGCGAACTACGATAATTTCCGGAACCTGACTGCCGGCTCCCTTAAACCTTTTGCCCGCGATATCGGCGGCCTGCTCGGTTCGGGCTCCAACCAGACCGCCAGGCCCCTGGGCTTCGCCGGCTTCGATCTCGGCGTGCGCTGGGTGGGCCAGTTCAAGCCCTCCTTTAACGATACGGTGCTGAAGAAAAACAACATTTTCGGCATGGGCTTTCTGCAGGCGGAGATCGGCATGCCGTACCGCATAGACGGCTTCGTGCGCGCCGGATCCTTTGAGGGGATCTCCGTGGCAGGCGGCGGACTGCGCTACGGCCTCTGGAACGTCTCCGACGAAAAATATAAGATCAACGCCATGCTGGTCGGCATGGCCGACATGGCGACGCATAAATATTTTTACGCCGTGCATTTTAATACCGGTCTTGTCTGCTCGGTCAACGTGCCGGTGGTGGCGCCGTATCTCGGCGTCGCCTACGATTTTACGCGGCTTGAGGCCCAGACAGTAACTGACGCCTCTCTGATAGGTAAAGAAGTCTCCGTCTCCGCCGCCCGGTTTACGGTCGGCATGCGGGCGAAACTTAAATTGGGGTATCTTGCGGGCGGGCTTACCTACACTCACGACCGGGCGCTTGTGAACGCCGGCGCCGGGTTCCGGTTCTAAACTGCCTCTTAGCCCTTGAATTTTTCCCTGAATTCCCTGCGCAGCTCGCGGTCGATGTCGCGCTTCTTTATGGACTCGTGCTTGTCCGCCGCTTTCTTGCCTTTCGCAAGGCCCAGCAGCACCTTGGCCCAGCCGTTCTTGAAATAAAGCTCAAGCGCCACCAGGGTCAGCCCTTTTATGGTCAGCGCGCCGGTGAGGCGCTTTATCTCCTGCCGCCTCAGTAAAAGCTTGCGCGTCCGGATGGGGTCGATTGCTTCCAGGGTATTAAAAGCGTAGGGCGCTATGTGCAGGCCGTACAGATAAAGCCCGTCCTTCTCCGCCCGGGCGAAAGCTGAAGTCAGTGTCGCCTGCTTGAGCCGCAGCGATTTGACTTCCGGCCCCTGCAGCGATAGGCCGGCCTCGTAAGTATCGGTTATAAGGTAGTCGTGCCGCGCCTTGCGGTTGGTCGCCACCGGCTCTATCTTTTCCTTCTTTTCCTCTTTCGCCATTGTGTCATCTTACCAAATATCCTAAAATTATAACACCGTAGCGTATCCAGCCCCGCAGTTTTTATCGCGGGCCGGGTTCCTTTAGAGGCCCGGCGGTTAATCCGCCCCGCGAATGCGGGGTGCGACAGAGGGAGAGGTGGCCGAGCGGTTGAAGGCGCAGACCTGGAAAGTCTGTATACTCGCAAGGGTATCAAGGGTTCGAATCCCTTCCTCTCCGAACTTTTT
>CAIQNV010000088.1 GCA_903873295.1 uncultured Elusimicrobia bacterium | reverse complement strand
GTTGCCCATTCCGCCGCGCAGGAACCGTTGCGCGGTTCCCCCCCCAGCGGGGCCCCCCTCCCCAAAGCGGCTCCAGAGCAACCCCGTGGCCGGCCCATACCCGGGCTAAAAGCCGGGAATCTCAATACGATTAAGTTGTTATGGAGAGCTGAGGCTCATTCCCCGAGATATGCCCGGCGGACCAGCGGATTGTCGCGAAGCTCGGCAGCCGCGCCGCTGAGCTTTATTTCCCCCGCCTCCAGGACGTAGGCGCGGGAGGCCAGAGTCAGAGCCATAGCAGCGTTCTGCTCCACCACCAGAAGGGTCATCCCGCTTTTGTGAAAATCGGAAAGCATCGTGAAGATGGATTCGACCAGCTTCGGGGAGAGCCCCATGGAAGGCTCATCTAGCAGCAGCAGTTTCGGACGGCTCATGAGCGCGCGCCCGACGGCCAGCATCTGCTGCTCTCCGCCGGAAAGCGTGCCGCCGGCCTGGGAAAGCCTTTCCCCGAGGCGGGGAAACAGCGCGAGCACGCGGTCGAGCTCCTGCGCCGCTCCGGCCTTTGAGGCCTGCACCCAACCGCCCAGCAGCAGATTTTCCCTGACGCTGAGATTGTAAAAGATCCGCCTTCCCTCGGGAACATGCGCGATCCCCCTGCCCACTCTTTCGTGCGCGGGGACAGCGGCCAGGTCGGCGCCCTCGAAGCGCACCAGACCTCCGCCGGGGATAAGCCCTGAAACCGCCTTTAGGATGGAGGTTTTTCCCGCCCCGTTCGCGCCGAGCAGCACTACTATCTCGCCGCTCCGGACTTCGAAGGAAACGGAGCGCACGGCCGCTATCACGCCGTAATTGACCGTAAGCCCGCTGACTTCAAGCAGAGGCGTCATTTCGCGCTCCCCATGTAGGCTTTCCTGACCCCGGGGTCGGACCTGACCTGCCCGGCCTCCCCGTCGGCGATAACCATACCGAAATCCAGCACTACCACATGCGAACACATCCCCATAACGAGCTTCATCTGATGTTCGATGAGAAGCACGGTCAGAGAAAGCTCTTCCTTGAGCTTCAGGATAAAAGACATCAGTTGCTCCACTTCGCCCGGATGCATTCCCGCCGCGGGCTCGTCCAGCAGGATAAGGGACGGACCGGTGGCGGCGGCCCGCAGTATTTCAAGACGGCGCTGGAGCCCGTAGGGAAGGTTCCTGGAAAGCTCGCCTGCGCTCGCGCCGAGGCCGAACCTGTCCAGCAGGTCCCGGCTTTCCGCCGTCACCCTCTTTTCCTCGCTGCCGTGCCTGCCCGAGTGGAACAGCGCTTCGAGGGGATTGACCCGCATGCGGGCGTAATGGGCCGCCCTGACATTATCCAGGACGGTGAGCTCTTTGAACAGGCGGATATTCTGGAAGGTCCGGGCTATGCCGCGCTCGGTGATCGCGGAAGAACGCAGCCCGGTGATATCGCCGCCGTGAAAAAGGATGTTCCCTTTCGAAGGTTTATAGACCCCGCTTATAAGGTTGAAGACCGTGGTCTTTCCCGCCCCGTTAGGCCCTATGATCCCGGCCAGCTCGCCGGGCGCCACGGTAAAATTAACTCCGCAAAGAGCGCGAAGCCCGCCGAAATGATGGGTAACGTTGATCAGCTCAAGTGCCGCCGGGGCGGCGCCCGGCCGGGGAAGCCCGCTTATTTCAGCGTTGGTCATTTCTTAGCACCGCCGTCCCGCTCCAAGAAAGGGACCAGCCACCGGGCTTCCCGAAAGCCCATGATTCCCCTCGGGCGGAAGATCATCAGCAGGACAAGAAGCAGGGGCATCACCGCCATGCGCCAGATCCCCAGGGGGCGCAGCGCCTCCAGCATTACGGTGTATGAGGCGGCGCCGAGGATGGAGCCCGCGATGGAGCCCACCCCGCCGAGATAGACCATGACCAGCATCTCGGTGGATTTTACGATATCGAAAGAGCCGGGGCTGATGTACTGGATAAGGTGGGCGTAGAGCCCGCCGGCTATCCCCGCGAAAAAAGAGGAGACGACAAAGGCCAGCATTTTCACGTTCCTGGTGTTGACGCCGGTGAGGTCCGCCGCGATCTCGTCCTCGCGCACCGCCAGGATCCCGCGCCCGAAGCGGGAATAGATGAAGTTCCTCGTGATCCAGATCGTGACGACGACCCAGAAAAACACCCATGGCAGGTTCGTCAGCTTATCCATGCCCAGGAAGCCGCGCGGCCCGCCGACGGCGTCGATGTTCTCGATCACGGATTTCACGATCATGCTGAAGGCGAGGGTCACGATGGCCAGATAATCGCCGCGCGTTTTAAAAGACGGCACGGCTACGATCAAGCCCACGGCGCCGGCGACCAGGCCGCCCGCCAGCACCGCACACGGGAAGACCCAGACCGGGGAATGGGCGGCGAGTATTCTAACGCTGAGGATGGAGGAGACGTAAGCGCCCGCCGCCATGAACCCAGCGTGCCCCACCGAGAATTCGCCCATATAGCCGTTTATAAGGTTCAGGCTCAGCGTCAGTATGATGTTGATGCCGATCAGCATGAGAAGAAGTTGGAGATAATTGTCCAGCAGGTTGAAGCGCGGAATGGCGAGGGCCAGGACGAAGCCGGCCGCGGCCACGCTCCTGGCCGACAGATATTTCTCGGCGGGGCGGAGCGCCCGCAGGAATTCAATGAGCCCGCTCATACCTTCTGGATCTCCGCGCGCCCGAGCAGTCCCCGCGGGCGGTAGATAAGCAGCGCGAGCAGCAGGGAGAACGTGACCAGGTCGCGGTAAGTCGAAGGCAGAAAGGCTGCCGTCATGATCTCGACCATCCCGAGGATATAGGCGCCGAGCACCGCTCCGCGGATGTTCCCGATGCCGCCGATGACGGCGGAGATGAAAGCCTTCCACCCGACGAGGATGCCGATATACGGATCGATAACGGGATAGGCCATGGCGTACATCACGCCGGCCGCTCCGCCGAGCCCGGAGCCCAGGGCGAAAGTGAGGGCGATTATTTTATCCACAGGAATGCCCATGAGAGGAACGACGGCGCGGTCCGCGGAGATCGCCCTCATCGCGAGGCCGGCTTTGGTTTTATTGACTATAAGATGAAGCGCGAACATCAGCAGGAAAGAAATGCCGATCGTGGCGAGCTGGAAAGTGGAGACCGACACGCCGCCTACGGTATAGGTGAAGGAAGGAAGGAGCTGCGGGATGTACTTCGGATAGGGGCTCAGCCCCAGCGTAAAGTTCTCCAGGAAGATCCCTACCCCGAGGGAAGTTATTATCGCGGAGACCTTGGGCGCGTTCCGCAAAGGGCGGTAGGCGATGCGCTCCGTGGCGACGCCGAGCAGGGTGACGCCCGTCATCGACAGCAGCAGGACGGGCACGAAGGGCAGGTGCAGCAAGGCGGCCCCGACGAAACAGAGGAAAGCCCCGACCATGAAAAAATCGCCGTGGGCGAAATTTATCATAGAAAGCACGCCGTAGACCATCGTATAGCCGAGGGCGATGAGGGCGTATACGCTGCCCAGCTGCACGGCGTTCAGGGCCTGCTGAAAAAAATATATCACCGCTTACGTCCGGAAAGGAAGGAATAAATTCTCATTAAAGACTTTCAGCGGCTAGGGCTGCGCGTCGGCGAACCAGGAGAAGCCGCCGTTCTTTATCTGTAGGATCACCGCGCCCTTGACGGGGTCGCCGGAATCGGCGCTGTATTTGATCACGCCCGTAACTCCGGGATAAGCGGGGATCTGGGAGAGCGCGTCCCTGACCGCGGCCCTGTCGAGCGTTCCTGCCCTGGCGACGGCTTTGGCGAGAACTCCGAAAGCGTCATAGGCCAGCGCGGCCACATCGTCGGGGGTGGAGCCGCCGAACCGGGCCTTGTAATCCGCGATGAACTTCTGCGTAACGGGATTAGTGGTGCCGGGCGAGTAATGGTTCAGAAGGTAGGAGCCTTCGCAGTCCGCGCCGCACATTTTAACCAGGTCCTCGCTGCTCCAGGCGTCGGAGCCGAGGAACGGGGCTTTGATCCCGAGGCGGCGCGCCTGCTGCACCTGCAGAGGAACGTCGGTATAATAGCTGGGAAGGAAGATCAGGTCGGGCCTGGCGTTCTTTATCTTGGTGAACTGGGCGGAAAAATCCTTATCGCCCTTGGTGTAGGTTTCCAGCGCCACGATCCTGCCGCCGTTCTCCTCGAAGCTTTTCTTGAACATCTCTGCCTGGATCTTGAGCACGTCGGAGGACACATCGTAGAGAACCGCCACTTTGGCCGCTTTGAGCTCTTTGCGGGCGAAGCCGCCCAGCACCTTTCCCTCGAAAGTGTCGGTAAAGCAGGCCCTGAAGACGAATTTCTTGGCCTGTCCGGTCTTGGAGTCGATAGTGGTCTTGGGGTCCGTGGACCAGGGGGTCATAAGCACCGTGGCGGACTTTTCCGCGATCTCCGCCGCGGGCAGGGCGTTGCTGCTTGAATTCGGGCCCACGATGGCGAGCACTTCCGAGCGGGCTATAAGCTTCTGCGCCGCCGCCGCGGCCTGCTCGGGCTTGGAGGCGCTGTCCTCGATGAAAAGCTCTATTTTCTTTTTTACTCCGCCGATATCTATTCCGCCGGCGTCGTTTATTTCTCCGGCGGCCATCTGCGCGCCGTTCTTGCAGGAGGCGCCCACGGCCGGGATCGCCCCGGTTATTTCGGCGATAACGCCGATGCGCACCGTATCGGTCTTCGGCTTACCGCAACCGGCCAGCACGAAAAAGAACGCGAGGATCGCCATGATGTTTTTGCTTTTCATTTCTTCTCCTTAAACCGACGGAATGCACAGATAAAATATCATTTCCCATAAAGAGCGTCAATCGGAAGGCGCGGGCCGGGAATACAAGCCGGCTGATAGTCTATTTCAGGTCCAGCACATCGAACAAGCCCGGGCCGTAGGAGATAAGCTCCACTTTAGGATAAGGGTAGACGGCGCAGACCTTCTCCAATGTGGCAAGGAATTTTTTTGCCTCTCCGGTAAAGCTCTTTATCCCGCGCGAGACATCAGCCCCCTCCAGCAGATCTATATGGGTCACTGCCAGCCTGGTGGCCGAGTTTATGCTGACGGCCCGGCGCGCCACGTCCATCTCGAACTCCCCCACCCGGCGCAGGCGGCCGCTGACGCTGCCCACCTCGCGGCCCTGCGTATGGTACCTGGAAAGCGTCTTTTTGTCCTTCACCTCTTTAGCTACCATTCCCGGCCCCACGCGCGTGACATAGGGCTTGAATATCGCGTAGACCTCTCCGGCGTATTTCGGCCCCAGGCCCGCCTCTCCCATAAAGGTGGAGGCGGTGGTATCGCGCGAGGTGACGAACGGGTACTCGCCGTGCAGCATCGAGAGCTTCATCCCCTGCGTACCCTCCAGCAGCATGCGGGAACCTTTGGCCAGGGCCTTGTTCAGGAGCTCCGGCACATCCTTCACGTACCGCTTCAGGCGCGGCTCGTCCTTGGCGAAGCGCAGCTTCTTGCGATCCACCCTGTCGCGGACCGCGGCACCCAGGCCGGTGCCCACGCTGCCTATCTTCCCCATCAGGCGGGCGTCGGCGCGCTCGGCCCCGGTATGGCGCTGCTCTATGATCACGGCGTGCGGGTCTATTATCAGGCGGTTTTCCACTCCGGTCAGCGCTATTTCCTTCTCAAGCCAATCGGTTATTATGTAAGTACCGGCGCCCAGCACGAGTTTGGTGCGCCTGCTCACGAAGGCGCCCGGAATGGTTTTGAGCGCATAGATCCTGTCTTTGAAAAATATGGTGTGCCCGGCGTTGGGCCCGCCCACCCTTATGGAGTAGTCGTAATTGTTCTTTACCGCCAGGTAAGCCGCGATCTTTCCTTTACCTTCATCACCGGCCTGACCGCCTACAACGATATCAACTGGCATTTAGGACTCCTTTGTTTTCGCGAGTTTCTCCGAAAGCCCCGTATAGTTAAGGGGCGAGAGCCGTTTGAGTTCCGCCTTTACCGCCGGCTTGAGCTTAAGCCCGTCTATAAAGCCTCGCAGCCCGGCGGCGGTCACGGCGCGGCCCCGGGTAAACCTGCTAAGCAGCTCGTAAGGGCCGGTTTCGCCTTCCCGCCTCAGGATGGTCTGTATGCCCTCCGCCAGCACCTCCGGGTGCAGCTCCAGCTCCGCGCGGGCCGCGGCTTCGTCAACGGCGACCCGGGAGAGGCCGGCAAGCACGGACTTATACGCCGACAGCCCGTGCCCCAGGGCCGCTCCGAAATTGCGCTCGACGGTGGAATCTGAGAGGTCCCGCTGCAGCCGGGAAACGGGCAGCTTGGAGGAGAAAAAGCCCAGCAGCGCGTTGGCCAGGCCCAGATTCCCCTCGGCGTTCTCAAAATGTATAGGGTTAACTTTCTGCGGCATGGTCGAGGAACCGACCTCACCGGCTACCGCCTTCTGGGCCACCAGCCCGGCGGAGATATAGCGCCACATATCCTGACAGAACGCCAGGAGTATGGTGTTGGCGCGGCGCAGATTATCGAACAGCTCAGCGTAGCTGTCATGGGGCTCTATCTGGGTGGTGAGCGGGTTGTATTCCAGCGCGGGCCCGGCGCCGGAGTTGAAGCTTTCTATAAATTCTTTTGAGAACCTGCGCCAATCGGCGCCGGGGAAGGCCGCCGCGTGGGCATTATAATTGCCAGAAGCGCCGTTCAGCTTGGCGCAGATGCGGGCGGCCTTGAGCTGGGCGGCTTGCCGCGAGAGGCGCGCGTGAAAAACCCTGAATTCCTTGCCGAAGGTGGTGGGAACAGCGGGCTGGCCGTGCGTGCGGGCCAGCAGAGGGGCCGCGGCGTATTTTACCGCCATGGCGTCCAGGGCGCCCAGTATCTCGGCCAGCGCCGGGAGCACTTCGGCGTTCAGGCAGTCCCTGAGCATCAGCGCGTAGGAGATGTTGTTGACATCCTCGGACGTAAGGGCAAAGTGCACGAACTCGGTTATGTCGCGCAGCGAGGTGCGGCGGAGCTTCTCTTTGAGGAAATATTCCACCGCTTTCACGTCGTGTCTTGTGGGCGGGACCCGGGCGGAGCCGGTCTCCTCTATGGCTATTATCCCAAGGACGTCCCTGTCGGAAAGAAGGGGCAGTTTCTGAAGGATGGCCTCCTCGGCGGGCTTCAGCCTCCTTATCTTCACGCCGGGCGTGGCGCAGAGCTTCTGAAGGTAGCGGCACTCCACCAGCGCCCGATAACGCGCCAGCGCGCCTTCGCCGGAGACGCGGCTCAGGCTCCCCAGTTTGCCGGCATATCTGCCGTCCAGGGGGCTTACCGCGTTTATATTGCGCCGAACCGGCATATAGTCGCCTCCACAAAAAAATACCCGCGTCCGCGTTCGTAATACCTGTGCAGGCGCCGTATCGGCGCATGCCCGCAGGTCGGCCAGGAACTGCCCGGAGCAGGGTCTTACGACTAATTTTAACACAAATCGCCCGGGCAAGTAAAACCGGGTTTTGCTACAATATCTGCATGCAAATCCCCGCCGAAGTCGCCGCCCTTCTCCTGGACTCCATAGAACAGACCAGCGAAACTTTTTTTGTCACCTCGGCGGACGGCATTATCCTTTATGTCAACCCGGCTTTCGAAGAGCTTACCGGTTATACCCGGGAAGAAGTCATCGGAAAAAAAGCCGGCATACTTAAGAGCGGCGAGCACTCCCCCGAATTTTACAGGGAGCTGTGGGACACGGTGCTGGCCGGCAGACGCTGGAGCGGGCGCATCGTAAACCGCCGCAAGGACGGGATTCTTTACACCGAGGAGGTCAGGATCTCCCCTGTCTCCGGCCCGGACGGGAAGCCCAGGTATTTCCTCGCGCTGCGCCACGACATAGCCCGCGAAACGCAGCTCGAGTCCCAGTTGAACCAGAGCCAGAAAATGGAATCGCTGGGGCTCCTGGCCGGCCAGATCTCGCACGATTTCAACAACCTGCTGACAATAATAATCGGCTCCATGGAGCTTATCGGGGAGGAACTCGACCCCGGCTCGACGGGAGCCAGGCTGGCGGTGGAAATACTCCGCTCCTCAAAAGAGTCCGCGAACCTTATAAAACAGCTGATGGTTTTCGCCAGAAAACAGGAGCCCTGCGCCGTGCTGACCACGCTTAACGAGCCGCTGGCCGAGCTTAAGGTCCTGATGGACAGCCTGCTTGGGAAAAGCGTCACGGTGTCCTATTCGCTGGCCGCCGGCCTCGACCGGGTAAAGATAGAGCCCGAAAATTTCAAGCAGGCAGTAATGAATTTGGCCGTGAACGCCAGAGACGCGGTCGGCGGCTCCGGCGTGATCAGCATAAAGACCTACAACGCCGGGCCCGAGGAACTCCCCCCCTCTCTGCGGCGCGGCGCCTACGTCGCTTTTGAGATCTCCGACACCGGCCCCGGCATACCGCCGGAGGCGCTTCCGCGCATATTTGAACCCTTCTTCACCACCAAGGCCAAAGGCAAAGGGACCGGGCTGGGACTCTCCACCGTGTACGGCATCGTAAACCAGAACGGGGGCCAGATCCTGGCCGCCAACCGCCCGGAAGGCGGCGCTGTTTTCACCATCTATTTCCCCGCCGTAATATAACCTCCCGGCCGGAAGCTCCGGCTCAGTGCCTGAAATGCCTGACGCCGGTGAGCACCATGGCGACGCCCAGCCTGTCGGCGGCTTCGATCACTTCTTTGTCTTTAACCGACCCTCCCGGCTGGATCACGGCCGTAGCGCCCAGCTTTACCCCTTCCTCAAGCGCGTCGGGGAAAGGAAAGAACGCGTCGGAGGCCATAACCAGCGTGGGCGGCCGTGGATTATCTTTCAGGAAGGCCTCGAGTTTGTGTCCGGCCATGAAAACAGAATCCAGCCGCGACATCTGTCCCGCCCCTATTCCGACCGTCCGGCAGGTATCGGCGAGCACTATCGCGTTCGAGCGGACGTACTTGGCGGCCGCCCAGGCGAAGCGCAGCGCCTCCTCCTCCTCCCGGGTCGGCTTGCGCCTGGTGGGGACTTCCCATTTATCACCGAGCAGCAGCTTGTCATCCGAGCTCACCAGCACCTCGTCGCCTACGGAGCGGAGCACGTTATTATCCGCCGGGAAGCTGTCCCATTTCAGCAGGCGCAGGTTCGGTTTCTTTGCGAAGAGCTCAAGCGCCCTTTCGTCATACTCCGGAGCGCAGATCACTTCCACGAATTTCTTGGCCAGGAAATCGGCTATGCGGCCGTCGAGCCTGCGGTTGAGGGCTATTATCCCCCCGAAGGCCGAGACGGGATCGCCGCTCCAGGCCCGCTCGAAAGCTTCCGCGATATCCTGCCCGGTGCCCACCCCGCAGGGCGTGACGTGCTTGAAAATTACGGCGGCGGGCTTTTCAAATTCCCGCACGGCCTGCCAGGTGCCGTAGGCGTCCAGGATATTGTTATAGGAAAGCTCCTTGCCCTGCAACTGCGCGAAAGGGAGCTTATCCTTCCTGGAATAAAGCGCACAAACCTGATGCGGATTCTCGCCGTAGCGCAGGTCGTGTATTTTCTTAAGCGTTACCTGAAGGGCGGCGGGAAAACCGACTGGCCCCTCCTTTGAAAGCTCTCCGGCTATAGCCCCGTCGTAAGCCGCGGTATGGGCGAAGGCTTTGGCCGCCAGCTCCTTTTTCAGACCGACGGGGATGGCGCCCGAGCCCGCGCGCATGGCGGCCAGCGCCGGACCGTAGTCGGCCGGCGAGGTCAGCACCGCGACCGCCAGGTAGTTCTTGGCTGCCGCGCGGAGCAGCGCGACTCCGCCTATGTCGATGTTCTCTATCAGCTCTTCGGACCAGGGCGCGGCTTTTTTAGCCGTCTCGGCGAAAGGGTAAAGGTTCACCACCACCATGTCTATGGGCTCAATGCCGAAGTTGAAAACCGTCTCCGCATGCGCGGGGTTATCCCGCCTGTAAAGTATACCGCCGTGCACCGCCGGGTGCAGGGTCTTTACCCGCCCGTCGAGCATCTCGGGGAAGCCGGTAAGGGTTTCCAGGGCGCGCACCGGCACGCCGGCCTCTTTTAGCAGTTTATAGGTGCCGGAGGTGGAGACTATCTCCACGCCTTCAGCGGCCAGGGCTTTTGCGAATTCCGCGGCGCCGCTCTTATCCGAGACTGAGAGGAGCGCGCGGCGCACTTTGCCCGTCTCGGGCGCGGGGCCGGAGACCTCGACCTGGCGGCCTTTGATCGTCAGGAGGCCGGCGCAGAACAGGGCCGCCGCCTTCGGGTAAATGGCAAGCTCGGCCTCATTCACCCTTTTAGCCAGCGCTTCCGGAGTATCGCCCGGCAATACCGGCACCGGCTGCTGTATTATTATAGGACCGCAGTCATAATTCTCGTCCACGAAATGGACGGTAGCTCCGCTCACCCTGGCGCCGGACTCTATCACGGCCTCATGCACTTTCATCCCGTAAAAGCCTTTTCCGCCGAAGCCCGGCAGCAGCGCAGGGTGCACATTAATTATTTTATCCTTGTATTCCGAAAGCATTTTAGGCCCGAGCTTCAGCATAAAACCCGCCAGACAGACCAGGTCCGCGCCGCAGCCGCGACAGAGAGAGGCTAAATGGTCGTCGTAATTGCCGGGGGCGAAATCTTTAGGGCAGGCGATCTCGGAAGGGATGCCTGCTGTTTTGGCCCTTTCGAGCGCCCCGGCATCTCTCCTGCTTGAGACCACCAGCGCGATCTTTCCTTTTATGCGGCCGCCTTTGGCCGCCTCTATCAAAGCCTGCAGGTTCGTACCTTCACCCGAAGCGAAAACGACGATATTTTTCATAGGCTCCTTATTTTATAGTGACTTCGTTCCTGCCTTTTACCACTTCGCCGATAACGACGGAACCCTGCAAGGCCTTTAACGCGGTCTTTGCGGCTTCCTTTCGGACCACGGCTATCATGCCTATCCCCATATTGAAGGAATCCCACATCTCGGCTTCGGGAATGCTTCCGAGGCGCTGCAGCTCGCGCATGATAGCGGGCGTTTTCCAGGAATTTTTATAGACCACCGCTCCGGCCTTCTTAGGGAGCACCCGCGGCAGATTGCCGGGGATGCCGGCTCCGGTTATATGGGCGAGGGCGAGCAGCTCCTGCTTCTGTCCTCGCAGGGCGGCGCGCAGCTTATTGATGTCTTTCACGTAGATCTTTGTCGGGGTAAGCAGGCGGGCGGCGTACTTCTTCAGGAGTTTTTTATCGCCGAGCACTTTTCTTATGAGGGAAAACCCGTTGGAATGGAAGCCGGTGGACTTAAGGCCGATCAGGACGTCGCCGGGCCGGATTTTTCTGCCGTCGAGGATCCGGGACTTTTTGACTATGCCGACCGAGAAACCGGCCAGGTCGTACTCCCCCGGCTGATAGAAGCCGGGCATCTCCGCGGTTTCTCCGCCGAGCAGGACGGATTCCCCCTGGCGGCAGCCTTCCATTATGCCTTCTATTATTTTCTTCGAGCGCGCGAGGTCGAGTCTGCCGGTGGCGTAGTAGTCGAGAAAGATCATGGGGCGGGCGCCGCAGCAGAGCAGGTCGTTAACGCACATGGCTACGAGGTCGATGCCTATGGTATGGTGTTTATCGAGGAGAAAAGCGAGTTTGAGCTTGGTGCCTACGCCGTCGGTGGAGGCGACCAGGCTGTACTGGTTCCCGGTTTCCTCTATGGGCAGCAGGCCGGCGAAGCCGCCGATGGCCTTGGATTTCTTTTCAAGGAATTCGGTGAATTTATCTGCGAGCTTTATGTCCACTCCGCTTTTCTTGTAAGTTGTCATTATTTCTCCTGTTGTAAGACCGGAAACTATATTGAGCCCGGGTCCGCTAGGCAGTCGGCTCGGGGAGGGCTGTCAGGGGTTTTGCCCCGCGCACCCTGGAAGATGGAAACCCTTGCGTCGGTTTCCCCCCGCCAGGCGGGGCCCCCCCTTCCGCCAAGGGTGCGAGGGGCAAAACCCCTGCCATCCCTCCAAGAAATTCGCTGCGATCGACTTTTCTCAAGCTGTCTGGCCGTCCGGCCGCCCATACTTTCTCACAATCCGATATCTTTTCTGTACTGCATGCCTTCGAAATTTATTTTTGAGACGGCGTCATAGGCCTTCTGCCTGGCTTCTGCCAGAGTATCGGCGGCGGCGGTTACGGAGAGGACGCGGCCGCCGGCGGTTATGTAGCCGTCATCCTTAATTTCCGTGCCGGAGTGAAAGACCAGCGTCCCCGCCGGAACTTTGTACAGGCCGGTGATCTCCCTGCCTTTTTCCGGGCTCTCCGGGTAACCCCCGGCGGCCAGGATCACCGAGACGCAGGTCTGCCCGGAAATATCCAATTCTTTTCCGGCCAGCTCGCCGACGGCGCAGGCCCTCAGCAGCGCCAGCAGGTCGCTCTTTATCAGCGGCATTACCGACTGCGTCTCCGGATCCCCGAAGCGGCAGTTGAACTCGAGCGCTTTAGGGCCGTCCGGGGTTAACATCAGCCCGGCGAAGATCACGCCGCAGAACGGGATCCGCTCTCTTTTTACGCCGTCCACAAAGCGCTGCAGTATTTCCCTCCGGATGAACTCCAGGTCGGAGGCGGCTATTTCGGCCGGGCAGACCGCGCCCATGCCGCCGGTGTTAGGCCCTGCGCCGCCGTCCCGCAGCCGCTTATGGTCCCGCGAAACGGGCAGCATCAGAAAGGTTTCGCCGTCCACGAGAGCCATCACGGAGGCTTCTGTTCCGGTCAGGAACTCCTCAAGCACCACTTTCGAGCCCGCGGCGCCGAAGATGCGCCGCTCCATGAAATCCGCCACGGCTTCGAGCGCCTCTCCTTCGTCGGCGCAGATGCGCACGCCTTTCCCGGCGGCCAGGCCGTCGGCTTTTACGACCACCGGATACTTCTTATTCTCCTTTATTTTCTCCCGGGCGAAGGAAGCGTCATAAAGCACGGAGAAAGAGGCGGTGGGAATAGAGTTCCTGTCCATGAACTCCTTGGCGAACTGCTTCGAGGCCTCCAGCATCGCGCCTTTTTGCGACGGGCCGAAAACTTTTACGCCTTTCGCGGTGAGAAAATCGCTTATGCCGGCGGCCAGGGGCGCTTCCGGCCCGACCACGACCAGCTCTATTTTATAATCGGCGCAGTAGGCGAGTATTTTCTTGAAATCGTCCTGCGCTATCGCGGGGCGCTCGGCAAGATTTTCCAGGGCGGCCGAACCGGGTATGACGTGGAGTTTCCCCAACAGCGGGCTCTGCCGCAGTTTCCAGGCCAGAGCGTGCTCGCGGCCCCCGGAACCTATAAGCAGGACGTTCACAGCGCCGCCGCCGGCCGGCGCGCCCGGCGTCCGCCGGGATAGCCGGCGTACTTTCCGGTAAAGCAGGAAAAGCAGAAATTCCTGTCCTTCCTATCGCCGCAGGCGCTTACGAGATTTTCCAACCCGAGGTAATGCAGCTCATCGGCGCCGATGAAGCGCCGCGTCTCTTCGACCGTCAGCTTATTGGCGATGAGCTCAGTCTTGTTCGGAGTGTCTATGCCGTAGAAACACGGCGAGATTATAGGCGGCGAAGCGATGGCCAGTATTATTTTTTTCGCGCCGGCCTTCTTCAGGCTTTTAATTATTTTGCGCGAAGTTGTCCCCCTCACTAGGGAGTCATCTATCAGTATTATAGTCTTACCTTGTATGACGTCCCGGATAGGCGCCAGCTTGAGGTGGGCGGTGAACTCCCGCAGGCGCTGGTCGGGCTGTATGAACGAGCGGCCGGTGTAATGATTGCGCATGAAAACGGTCTGGAACGGGATGCCGGCTTCTTTTGAGAAGCCGAGGGCGTAAACCGTTCCGGAGTCCGGCACTCCGGAGACAAGATCGGCCTTCACGTCTTTCAGCTCCCGCGCCAGCACGGAGCCGATCTCGTAGCGCGCGGTCTGGACGGTCCTGCCGGCCGCGACGGAATCCGGCCTGGCGAAATATACCTGCTCGAAGATACAGCGGGTGAACTTTTGAGCCGGGGCGAAACGCCTGAAGGAGGCCTTGCCTCCCTCTATTACCACCATCTCCCCGGGCTCTATCTCGCGTATGGTTTTGCCTCCGGCCACGTCGATAGCGCAGGTCTCGGAAGCAAGTATAAAAGACTTGCCGAGCCTGCCCAGCACCAGCGGCCTGAACCCGCTGGGATCGCGCGCTCCTATGACCTTCCCCGGCGCCATAAAGAGGAAGGCGTAGGCCCCCTCGAGCTTCGGCAGGTTCTTTGCCAGCGTATCCTCCAGCCTGCTGCCGCGGTATTTTGCCGCCAGGTGCAGGATAACCTCGGTGTCGCTGGTGGACTGGAATATCGCCCCGTTCTTCTGGAGATCCGCCTTCAGCCGGTCCGCGTTGGTTATATTGCCGTTGTGCGCCACGGCCACCTGCCCCAGGTAGGAATCGAGGACCAGCGGCTGGGCGTTCTTTATGTGGCTCGAGCCGGTGGTAGAATAGCGGATGTGGCCGATGGCGCTGCGCCCGGTAAGGCTCTCCAGCGCGTCTTTAGTGAACACCTCGCTGACCAGCCCCATGCCTATGTGATGCCGCAGGGTCCCCTTGTCGTCAGTGACGATGCCGGCCGACTCCTGGCCGCGGTGCTGGAGGGTGAAAAGCCCGACATAGGCCAGTTTTGAAGCGTCTTTAGAATCGGTTATCCCGAATATTCCGCACATGTGTTATCCTTTTATCCCGCGTAATCAACGGCGTTCTTGAAGAACTGGAAGCCTGCGGCGGCGGCCTCGCGCGCCGCTGCGGGCCGGTCCGGGTGCTGCCAGGCGAAGAAATTCCGCTCCGGGTGCGGCATCAGGCCGAAGCAGGTGCCCGAGGAGTTGGTAATTCCGGCGATGTCCAGCATGGAGCCGTTCGGGTTCTCCTCATACGTCATGGCGTGGAGCTCGCGCGCGACGAGTTCGGCCATCACTTTTTTATCCTCTATAATGAACTTGCCTTCCCCGTGCGCTATGGGAAGCTCTATCTCGTCAGGCAGCCCCTTCGTGAAGATGCAGGGACTTTTTTTATTTATTTTCAGCTTTATCCATTTGGCCAGAAAATGCCCGCAGTCGTTGGTATAGAGCGTGGAGACCTGCGCGCCGGCCTTGTTCTCGGGCAGGAACCCGGTTTTGACCAGTATCTGAAAACCGTTGCAGATACCGAGGACCGGCCTCTTGTCCTTTATAAAAGCCCCGAAATCGGCCGAGAGCCTGCTCATCTTCACGGCGTAGATCTTGCCGGCCGAGATATCGTCGCCATAAGAGAAGCCGCCCGGGAACGCCATTATGGAATAATCCAGCACCTTCTTTGCGCCGGACAGCAGCTGATTTATATGCACCAGCTCCGGCTCCGCTCCGACGTACTTGAACGAGTTGAAGGTCTCTATGTCGCAGTTGGTGCCGGTGCCGCGGAGAATTATAGCTTTAGGTTTCATAGCAATTCCCTCTTCCAGCAGGTTTTCAGCGCGTTGATATTTTCCGTAAAAAGCCGCGCTTCGCCGTCCTTAACGTCCAGCACCGGCTCCTCGTTCACATAGCCGATCTCATTCACGGGCAGGCCCTTCACCAGCTTAAGGAACTCCGTTTCTTTTCCTTTGGTCACTTCCAGGACCAGGCGGGCCGGGCTTTCGCCGAAAAGCAGCTCCAGCGGGCCAAGGCCCTTTTCCCGGGCCGCCCCGGCAAGCTCTATTTCAGCCCCCAGGCCTCCGGAGAAAGCCATCTCGGCCAAAGTCACGGCCAGCCCCCCCTGCGACACGTCGTGCGCCGCGATAACGCAGCCGGCCGAGATCGCTTTCGAGACGGCGAGGTAAAGCCTCACGGCTTCTTTCATGGCCAGCGGGCTTATAAAATTATTCCCGGCGACCATCATATCGCCGTACACCGAGCCGCCCAGGCCGCGGCGGTTCACGCCGGCCAGGTAAACCGGGTTGCCCGCTTCCTTGAAGTTCATCGTTATCGCCTTGCGGATATCTTCAACGGGGGCGGTGGCCGAGATAAGCAGCGAGATCGGGATCGGGTATTCATTCCCCTCCGCGTCTTTGGCCTGGTTATAGAAGCTGTCTTTGCCGGAGATGAAGGGCGCGCCGTAGGCCATGGCCGCGTCGTGGCAGCCCTCGGCGGCCAGCACCAGGTCCCCCATCACTTCGGGGTCCCGCGGGCTGGCCGCGCAGAAATTATCCAGTATGGCCGTGCGCGAGATATCCGCCCCCACGCAAAGCAGGTTCCTCACCGCCTCGTCCACCGTATGCAGCGCCATCTGGTAGGGGTCGATCCTGCCGGCCGCGGGATTGAAGCCGTGCGTAACGGCGAAGCCCGAGAAATCGTTCAGGTCCAGGGTCGCGGCCTGCGGCCAGATGACCGCGGCGTCGCCGGGGCCGTCGCCGTATTTCCCCTGGAGCGGCTTTATAACGGTGCCGCCCTGCACCTCGTGGTCGTACTGCGTTATGACCGAATGCCTGGAGCATACATTTGGATGCGCCAGCATGTCCTTTAAGATCCCGCAGTACGTTTTGGCGGGGCTGACCGGGCTGCCGTCCGAGATCTTCACTTTGCGCCGTACGGCGGCCTTCTCGAAATTGGGTACGCCGCCGTGCAGGAAGGACATGGGCAGATCCACCACTTTCTCGGCGCCGTGCGTTACAAGCAGGCGGCCGTCACCGGGGAAAGTCCCCAGCACGCAGTATTCGCAGCTTTCAGCCTTCAGGATTACTTCCAGTTTTTTAAGCTTTTTCCCGGGCACCGAAAGTATCATGCGCTCCTGCGACTCGGACACCCAGATCTCCCAGGGCTGTATATGGGTATCCTTCAGCTGCGCGTTCTCGAGCCGCACGCGCGCCCCGGTCTCCGAACCGAGCTCGCCGATGGCCGAAGAAAAGCCGCCGGCACCGCAGTCGGTGACCGCGTTATACAGGCCCAGGTCGCGGGCGCGCATCAGCACGTCCAAAGTTTTCTTCTCGTTCACCGCGTGGCCTATCTGCACGGCCGAGGCGGAAGTGTCCTCGTCGATATTGGCGGAAGAGAAAGTCGCGCCGTGGATGCCGTCGCGGCCGGTGCGCCCGCCTATGGAGACGATGAGGTCGCCGGGAATGACCTTTTTTGCGATCTTGTCGACCGGGATAAGCCCCGCGCAGCCGACATAGACCAGCGGGTTAAGCAGGTAGCCGTCGTCGAAATAAAGGCCGCCGGAAGCGGTGGGGATGCCCATGCGGTTGCCGTAATCCCTGACCCCCTCCACTACGCCGCGCATGATGCGCTCCGGGGAGTGGGAATTCTTCGGCAGCTTTGTTTTGCTGTCGAGATAGCCGAAGCAGAAGTTGTCGGTGTTCAGCACCGGCTTCGCCCCCAGCCCCACGCCCAGGATGTCCCGCACCACGCCGCCCACCCCTGTTTCCGCTCCGCCGTAGGGCTCCACCGCGCAGGGGTGGTTGTGGGTTTCAGCCTTGAAGGCGAGGCCCCACTTCCCGTTCTTGCCGAATTCCACGATGCCGGCGTTATCGGTGAACACGGAGAGGCACCATTTTTTATTGAGCTTCCGGGTGGCCTTAACTATGGTTTCCTTGAAAAGGTTTTTATATCTTTTAACTTTTCCTCCGGACTTAAAGCGGACGGGGCCGGAAAATGTTTTATGCTTGCAGTGTTCGGACCAGGTCTGGGCGATGGTCTCGAGCTCGCCGCGGGAGGGCTGCCGTCCCGTTTCCCCGAACTGCCGCTGCACTTCGGCGAGCTCCAGGGCGCTCAGCGACCAGCCGTAAGTCCTGTCCAGCTCCACCAGCTGCTTTTTGTTCAGGGAGGTAAAGTTTAAAAGGTTATCGGTCATAGTTCAACATTTCCCGATCTTGAATTTATTTACCACTTCATTCACCAGTGTTTTCGAAACGGCGCGCCTGAGCTTTAGCTCGGAATCGCAGGGCACATAATAGGCGTGGCCGAACCGGACGGCCCCGGGTTCCCTGCCGAGAACGTCGGTTATCGCGCTTTTCACGCTTTCTCCGACCACGTCGGAGACCGAGTCCTTCAGCCAGACCTCCGCCCTGTAGGCGTTCTTAAGCCCGGCTTTGCCGGGCGAAAGGGAGCAGCGCTCCGTTATATTATCGGTCAGCAGCTCCGAGGCTATTTTAGAGAATTCCGCCTTGCTGAAATCCGCGTCCACCCGGTAGAGCCGGGAAAGGCGCGCGGTCTTCACTTTCAGCCCGGCGTGCGCCAGCCTGGCCATGAAAGCGGCCTCCTCGTTCCCCGCATATTTCTCTTTGGTCCATATTTCTATTATCATTTTAATTTACCTTAAAGGAAACGGGTTCGGCGGCTCAAAGAAACTCACGTCACAGATGCCCAGTCGGGGGCCTGTCCGGGGTTTTGCCCCGCGCACCCTGGAAGATGGAAACCCTTGCGTCGGTTTCCCCCCGCCAGGCGGGGCCCCCCCTTCCGCAAAGGGTGCGCAAAACAAAACCCCGGCCACCCCTCCGAAAGCCGCCTCCGCAGAAATTAATGGAGGGGAGACCGCGGTGGCAGGATAAGAAAAACCGTCGTTGAGCCCGCCGGTTGCACAGCCCGGCGGGCGAATACCGAGCGAGGCCACGGTGTGGACGAGCGTGTTTTTCGTTCCTGCCCCCGCGGTAGGCCCCGACTGGGCTTCTCGCGGTCTTATAATCCGTTTTTCCTGCATTGAATTCATCCTTGAAAATTCAGAAGCCGGGCGGCACTTCACCCGGCTTTGGTTATTTTGTTAAGGGCTTCCTCGTATTTTTTGAGGGTGCCCCGCACTACTTCGGCGGGTAGCGCCGGCGGCGCGGACTCCTTGTCCCAGCCGCTCCCCTCCAGCCAGTTCCTCACGTACTGCTTGTCGTAGCTCTCGGGGCTGGTCCCTGTCTTATACCGCGCCGCGTCCCAGAACCGGGAAGAATCCGGCGTCAGCGCCTCGTCTATCAGTATCAGCTCCCCGTCCAGCAGCCCGAACTCGAATTTCGTGTCCGCCAATAGTATCCCGCGCTTCTCCAGGTATTCTGCCGCGAATTGATAAAGCGCCAGGCTTTTCTCCTTTATCTTCCCGGCCAGCTCCGGCCCCAGCGCCTCCGCCATCTGTTCAAAGGTCACATTCTCATCGTGGCCCTGGTCGGCCTTGCTGGTGGGAGTGAACACCGGCTCCGGCAGCTTCTGCGCCTCTTTCAGGCCCGGCGGCAGCTTTATGCCGCATACGCTGCCCTGCTTCAGGTATTCCTTCCAGCCCGAGCCGGTGATGTAGCCGCGCACTATGCATTCAAAGTCCACCCGCTTCGTCCGGAGGACCAGCATCGCGCGTCCGCGCAGGGCTTCCCAGTCAAAGCCCGGCGGGGCCTGCCCGGCCAGCCGCGACCTGACCTCGTCGATGTCCGTGGAAACTATATGGTTCTTGATTATGTGGCCGGTTTTCCC
The DNA here is from genome assembly GCA_903873295.1 of uncultured Elusimicrobia bacterium. GTDB lineage: Bacteria > Elusimicrobiota > Elusimicrobia > Elusimicrobiales > UBA9959 > UBA9959. The sequence goes on along the minus strand of CAIQNV010000088.1, from coordinate 30,033 downwards.
GAACCAGAAAGCGCTTATTTCGTTGAGTATGGCGCCCTTGCCCGGTATAGGTGAAGGCAGTATGAAGTCGAAGGCGGAGAGTCTGTCGGAGGAAACTATCAGGAGATACTTCTCCCCCGCCGCGTAAAGGTCCCTGACTTTGCCCTTGTGGATCAACTTAAGTTCAGCCATGCTCATCTCCTTGCGGTAGACTGCCGGTTAGACTATGCCGAGGCTCAATTCATCTCTTCCAAATATTTCTTGTAACCTTTCTTGTCCAGTTTCTTCGTCTTGGCCAGCACTTCCTTCTTCATCGCTGCCCTGTAGGCTTTAAGCTTTGCCCTGAGCGAAGCTTCTTTAACGGCCAGGATCTGCACGGCCAGCAGGCCGGCGTTCTTCGCGGCGTTAACGCCCACGGTAGCCACCGGGATCCCGGAGGGCATCTGCACAATGGACAAAAGGGAATCAAGCCCGTTAAAGGAGGTCGCGTTCATGGGCACGCCGATCACCGGCAGCAGGGTGGCCGCCGCAAGCACGCCGGGCAGATGGGCCGCCCCCCCCGCCCCCGCTATGATCACGCCGAAACCCTTTTTTTCCGCGGAAGCGGCATAAGAAAGAGCGGCCTCCGGAGTACGGTGGGCGGAAAGGATCTTGAGCTCGAAAGGAACAGAAAAATGGCCGAGGACACCGGCGGCGGCGGACAGTACTCCCAGGTCCGAATCGCTTCCCATGACGATGGCTGCTTTCAGCATACGCACCTCTTTGAGGAAAGATTACCGCAGAACAATTCTACGATTTTAAAACCGCCGGCACAAATCCATAAACCTTTTCTCGTCGTGAAGCTCCGCAACAGCGCAATACGCTTATTTCTTTGCGCTAAAATACCCTTGACAAGCTTCAGCTTTACTGGTATTGTTGTACTAGATAGCCATTAAGGAGCAGGAAACCCATGCAAAGCGTACTCAGAATCTCGGACGCGGCCGTTATAGCTCTTCACACCGCGGACTACCTGGCCGGCAGGGGCGGAACTATAAGCCCGGCCATGGAAATAACCAAAGCCCTGAAGGTCTCCTACAACCACCTTTCCAAAGTGCTGCAGCAGCTCACTAGGGCCGGGCTGGTTACGCCGGCGCGCGGGCCCAAAGGCGGCTTCGCGCTTTCAGCGGCCGGAAAAAAAGCCAAAGTCCGTGACTTTCTTTCCGCCATAGACGGCCCCGTAACAATGAACCTCTGCCTGTTGAAGCACAAGGTCTGCAAACACAAGGACTGCATGCTCGGAGGTTTTCTTTCCGAAACCAACAGGCGGTTTGAAAAGTTCCTGAACGCGGGGGTCCTGGATATTTCCGGGAGAAAGTAAAAGCTATCGGAAAATTATAAGGAGAATCACAAATGAGCGATAACATGTTCTGTTACCAATGCGAGCAGACGGCGAAAGGCACGGGCTGCACCGTGCAGGGGGTATGCGGCAAGGACCCCGTGACGGCGAAGATGCAGGACCTCCTGCTCTGGCAGGCCGAGGGGATAAGCATGTACGCGCGGCGTGCGGCCCTGGCCGGCGCGCGCGACAGAGAGGTCGACGTGTTCGTGATCGAGGCGCTGTTCACCACCGTAACCAACGTCAACTTCGACGCCGCCAAGATAGAAAAGCTCATAAGGAAAGGCCAGACTATAAAGGAAAAGGCGCGCCTGCTGTATGAAAAAGCCGTAAGCAGCCCCGAAAGACTCGGCGGCCCCGCCGCCTGGGAGCCCCCGGCTGACTACAATACTCTTTTGGAAGAGGCGCCCGGAAAAGGCATAGCCGTCAGAAGAGCCGCGCTGGGCGACGACGCCGCCGGCCTGCAGGAACTGCTGACCAGCGGCCTTAAGGGATTGGCCGCCTACGCCGACCACGCCCTTATCCTCGGCCAGGAAGACAAGGCCGTCTACGCCTTCATCCACGAGGCTTTGGACTTCCTCACAAAAGCCAGCCCTACCGTAGACGAATTAGTCGGCTACAACATGAAGTGCGGCGAAGTTAATCTGCTCGTGATGGAGCTGCTGGATAAGGCCAATACGGGGACGTACGGCCACCCGGTGCCCACTAAGGTCCGCGTTACCCCCCTCAAAGGGAAGGCCTTGCTGGTTTCGGGCCATGACCTGAAAGACCTGGAGAATATTCTTAAGCAGACCGAGGGGAAGGGCGTGAACGTCTACACCCACGGCGAGATGCTCCCCGCTCACGGCTACCCCGGCCTGAACAAGTACAGGCATCTGGCCGGCAACTACGGCGGCGCCTGGCAGGACCAGCAGAAGGAATTCAACGCCTTTCCCGGCGCGATCGTGATGACCACCAACTGCATACAGAAGCCGCTGGACGGCTATAAGGCGCGCCTCTTCACCACCGGCCTGGTGGAGTGGCCCGGCGTGAACCACCTCCAGGGGGGCGACTTTGCCTCCGCCGTAGAGGCCTCGCTGAAGGCTGAGGGCTTCGCGCAGGACGGCGACCCTAAAACCATCCTGGTGGGCTTCGCCCATAATACGGTCATGAGCGTGGCGGGAAAAGTTATAGACGCGGTGAAAGCGGGCCGGATAAAACACTTCTTCCTGGTGGGCGGCTGCGACGGCGCGAAGCCCGGCCGCAACTACTATACCGAGTTCGCCGAGCAGGCTCCGAAGGACACCGTTATCCTGACCCTGGCCTGCGGCAAATTCAGGTTCAACAAACAGGAATTCGGGGACATCGACGGGATACCAAGGCTGCTGGACATGGGGCAGTGCAACGACGCTTACTCGGCCATACAGGTGGCGCTTGCGCTGTCCAAGGCCTTCAATACGGGAGTGAACGAACTGCCGCTCTCGCTGGTGCTGAGCTGGTACGAGCAGAAAGCCGTCTGCATACTGCTGACGCTGCTGTCGCTCGGCATCAGGAACATAAGGCTGGGCCCCACCCTGCCGGCCTTCGTGACGCCGGCCGTGCTGAAGGTGCTGGTGGAGAAGTTCAACATCATGCCGGTGACCACCGCCGAAAGGGACCTGGCTGACATCCTGGGCGTGAAGGCGGGTAAATAAAGCCGGATCGTGCCCGGTAAACGGCCAAAGTTGTAGAATATCTGCCGGTCCCCTGACGGGGACCGGCGGAATATTATGAAAACCGATAAAACACATTTTGAAAAAACCTACCGGGAATTCAACAAGCCCGGGTTCATCCATCCCGACCCGCTGGAATTCGTCTGGCGCTATAAAAGCCGCGCGGACAGGGAGATAGCGGGGCTTATAGCCGCCTGCCTGGCCTACGGCAACGTGACGCAGATACTCAAGAGCGTGGAAAAAGTCCTGGCCCCCATGGGGAAGTCTCCGTCAGCCTGGCTTAAGGCCGCCGATAACAATAAGATAAAAAAAACTTTCTCCTCCTTCAGACACCGGTTCACTGCGGGCGCCGAACTCGCCGTCTTCCTGCTTAACCTCAAACACGCGCTTGGCGAACACGCGTCCCTTGAACGCTTGTTCTTAAAGGGCTACAGCCGGGAGGAAGAGACGGTGGAGAACGCTATTTATAAATTCGTGACCGCGTTCAACTCCCGGGGCTGCGCCCCCTCCCTTACGCCGCGCCCGGAACACAAGAGCTCCTTCAAGCGGATAAACCTGTTCCTGCGCTGGATGGTGAGGAAGGACTCCGTGGACCCCGGCGTCTGGACCCGGGTTTCCCCCTCCAAGCTGATAATCCCGCTGGACACGCATATGCGGCAGGTTTCAATGCGGCTGGGGATAACCTCGCGCAAGGACACCTCGATGAGGACCGCCGCGGAAATAACCGCGTACTTCCGAAAAGTGAACCCTGACGATCCCGTTAAATACGACTTCTCCCTGACCAGAGCCGGAATCCGCGCTAATAACGTTTGATTTTGTAGTAAAATAGTTTAATCGCTTTGGGGAAACCGCAAGTTAAAATTAAGGAGGAACAGATGAACCTTAAAGGCTCTAAAACAGAAAAGAACCTGCTCGCCGCCTTCGCGGGAGAATCGCAGGCCAGGAACCGCTACACTTATTTCGCCAGCGCCGCCAGGAAGGAAGGCTACTTTCAGGTTAGCCTGGCTTTCGAGGAAACCGCCGGCCAGGAAAAGGAGCACGCCAAGCGCTTCTTCAGTTTCCTGGAGGGAGGCGACCTGACCATAACCGCCACTTTCCCGGCAGGCAGGGTTGCAGATACTAAGGCCAACCTTAAGGCTTCCGCCGACGGCGAGAACCACGAATGGGGCAGCATGTATCCCGAGTTCGCCAGGGTCGCCCGCGAAGAGGGCTTTGAGCCCGTGGCGAAAACTTTTGAAGCTATCTCCGCGGCCGAGAAGCAGCACGAGCGGCGCTACCGCGGCTTCCTTAAGAACCTGGAAGACGGGAAGGTTTTCAGGAAGGACAAGAAGACCGTCTGGCGCTGCATCAACTGCGGCTACACTCACGAAGGCGAAGCGGCCCCGGAGAACTGCCCGGCTTGCGCCCACCCCAAAGCCTATTTTGAAGTGCTGGCCGAGAACTGGTGATCGACACAAAGGACTTATGGAAGAAAATATCAACGAAGAAGTTAAGAAAGAAACTGTTAAGCGCACCGTGACCATGCAGGGCCGCCCGATGGTCCTGGCCGGCGACGAGATTAAGGTGGGCATGACGGCGCCTGACTTTAAGGTGACCGACAACGACATGCTGCCCATGAAGTTCTCCCGCACTTACGGCGGCAAGATAGCGGTGATAAGCGCGGTGCCCTCGCTGGACACGCCCGTGTGCGACCTGCAGACCCGCCGCTTCAACAAGGAAGCCGAGGCGCTGGGCCCGGACGTAGGCGTGCTGACCATCAGCATGGACCTGCCCTTCGCCCAGAAGCGCTGGTGCGGCGCCGCCGGGGTAAAAGCCGTGCGCACCTTCTCGGACTACCAGAAGGCCGATTTCGGCAAGTCCTGGGGCATACTTATCAAGGACCTGCGCCTGCTGGCCAGGGCCGTCTTCATTGTGGACAAGGACGGCATTGTGAAATACGTCCAGCTGGTGCCCGAAGTGACCAGGGAACCGAACTACGACGAAGTCCTCACCGCCCTGCGCGCTTTGGTGTAAAAATTAATATTAAGGAGAGAACATTATGGCTGAAAAAAGCGAAATTTATAAATGCGACGCCTGCGGCAATATTGTAGAAGTGCTGCATGGCGGGCCGGGTGTAATTATCTGCTGCGGCTCGGATATGCGGCAGCTTTTTGAGAACACCACGGACGCGGCAAAAGAAAAGCACATCCCCGTTATAGAAAAAACAGAGAAAGGAATAAAGGTCAGGATAGGCTCGATCCCGCACCCGATGGAAGAGAAACATTTCATAGAATGGATCGAGCTCGTGGCCGACGGGAAGGTGTTCAGGGAATTCCTGAAGCCCGGCCAGCCGGCGGAAGCCACCTTCTGCGTCTGCTTTACCCCCAAGACTTTAGAAGCGCGGGAATACTGCAATCTGCATGGATTGTGGAAAGCTTAAACCAAGGAGAAAAAAATGAAAAAATACGTATGCAAGCTTTGCGGCTACATCTACGATCCCGCCGTGGGCGACCCCGACAATAATATCCCCCCCGGCACCGCCTTCGAAAAACTGCCGGCCACCTGGGTCTGCCCGGTCTGCGGCGCCGGCAAAGAGGAGTTCGAAGTCGAGAATTAAAATACGGAGCGGCATTAAAAAAAGGCCGGGAGCAATCCCGGCCTTTTCAATTTCCCGGCTTTATTGCGGCTTCAGCAGGGACCTGAGTTTCTCAAGATCGGCGCGGAAAGACGGCTCTTTTAAAAGCCCCGCATAGATGGCGTCGCCCAGCAGTTTGCCCGCCTCTATATCTGACGGGTGATGCACCCCTCCTATTACGCGGTTAAGCGCGGCCTCATCCGCCCGGGCCAGGAAAGTCCCCCGCTTAGCCGGGACCAGATCGGAGAAGAGCAGGGCGAAAAGCCGCGTCACCGTCGCATGGCCGCTGGGATAGGAAAGGCCAGCTATCCGCCCCAGGCAGGGCTCGAGCGCCTTATTCCGGCGGAAGGGCCGCTTGCGGGGGAAGCGCTTCTTGGCCGCTGCGACCGTTTTAGCGCCGTCATAATAAACCCGGAAAAGTATTTTAGACGCCTCCGGAGGCAGCGGGTCGGGGAAAGGAGAAATATCCCCGAAAAATTCATTATAATCGGCCCGGGACTGCTCTTTGGCCCTGCCGCAATCCGCTTCAGTGCGCCTGGCCTGCCAGTCCAGCAGCGTCTCGAGATCTTTCTTGTCTTCAGGAGAGCCCGGCTCCGGCGGAGCGGGCACCGCCGCAACCGGCTGCGCCGCAGCTATATAGTAATGATCAGGCCCGACAAGCTGGGACAGGTAAAGTTTTGCCTCCCCGCAGCCGGACAAAAGGACAGCGGCCGAAACCGCGAGAAGGAGCTGTTTAAATCTCATAATGGGAATCCGCCCGCTCATTCGGCCCGCAGCGCGTCGGCGGGCTTTAGGCCGGCGGCCACCCAGGCCGGGTAAATGGCGAAAACGAACGCCGTGAACGCTGCTATCAAAACCGAGACTAAAGGCATCCAGGCTTTTATCGGGCTGCCGCCCATGCCCAGCATAACTTTAACCGGGACGCCCCACAGGTAGCCGAGGGCGGAGCCCAGCACGCCGCCGATAAGCCCCAGCATGACGGCCTCGACTATGAACTGCAGCATTATATCCCGCCGGCTGGCGCCTATGGCGCGGCGCACGCCTATCTCCCTGGTGCGCGCGAATACGGTCGCCAGCGTGACGTTCATTATGCCGATGCCCCCGGCGAGGAAAGCCAGCATCCCCAGCGAGATCGTGACCAGGGCCGATTTCATGCTGGCGGCTATCCGCTCCCGGATAAGCTCCAGCTGGTTCTCCACTATAAAAAAGTCCCCGTCGCCGAAGCGTATCTTTAAGAAGTTATTGATCTTCCTGAGCGACTCCTCGAAATTCTGCTCGCTGCCGGTGTCTATGCTTACGTCGAGGGTCTGGTAGGAACCAATGAAATTATAATGGATCAGCGTGGTGACGGGCGCCAGCACTTTATACTCCTGGGAATAGCCCGTCATCGTCTCCGGGCGCCTGGAATACGGCAGCTCCTCCAGTATCCCGATGACCGTGAAGGTGAAGCCGTCTATACTGACCGTCTTCCCGAGCAGGTCGTTATGGGCCACCAGCGTGTCGAAGCCGCCGGTAAAATTATATTTTTTCATCATGCTCTTATTGAAGCTGTTGCCGGGCGGAGGGGCCGCCTTTTTCACCAGCACGCAGACCCTCAGCTTATTTTCCACGTCATGCCAGTCCAGGAAGCGGCCTCTGAGCTTGTAGATGAAATCCCGCTTGGTCCATTCCGGCGTCACGCCCATCACGCTGGTGGTCACGCGGTGCTCGCCGTATTCCAGCACGTTGCGCCAGTCGCGGCCCTCCGGCGAGACCATATAAAAGCCGGGCAGTTTCTCGCGCAGCCTCAGCACGTCCTCGTAGGTGATCACCGGCGGCGGCACATAATCGTCCGGGGAAGAGTAGGTCTGGCTGTAATTCTGGGAGATCTTCAGCCTGGCCATACCTGAAACTTCCTTCTGCTTCTCGATCCGCTCATAGGTGGCGAAGATGGCGGAAAAGGCGTCTATAAAAACCACCGACCCCGCCGCGATAGCGAGGAAACTTAGCACCGAGCGCGTCTTGTGCGCCCAGATCTCGGTGAAGCCCGTTTTAACGGCGTTAAAGAGGGCTCTCATTGTTCGATCCTCCCGTCACGCATCCTGATATTGCGCCCGGCCCGCGCGGCCAGCTCTTTATCGTGGGTCACCATGATCACGGTAATGCCCTCCGCGTTAAGGTCGACCAGCAGCTGCATTATTTCTTTACTGGAGGCGGAATCCAGGTTGCCGGTAGGCTCGTCGGCCAGTATGAGCTTCGGGGAATTCGCCAGCGCCCGGGCTATGGCCACGCGCTGCCGCTCGCCGCCGGAGAGCTCCAGCGGGATCTTCTTTTCCTTTCCGTGCAGCCCCACCTTGCGCAGAAGAGCTACGGCGCGCTCCTTCCTCTCGGCGCCGTCCGCCCCCGCATACATCAGAGGGAGGCCGACGTTCTCTACCGAAGAAAGCCTGTTCAACAGGTGAAAAGACTGGAAAATAAAGCCTATCTCGTCGCGGCGCGTGTCGGAGCGCTCCCGGTCGGAAAGCGTAAGCACATCGCGCCCGTTAAGGGCGTATCTGCCGCCGGTGGGCTCGTCCAGGAGACCGATTATATTGAGCAGCGTGGACTTGCCGCAGCCGGAAGGCCCGGTAACGGCTACGAACTCCCCCATTTTTATTTCAAAGGAAAGCCCGCGCAGGGCCGGCCACCCGGCCTTGCCTCCGTCGTAAACTTTGGTAAGCTCAAAGCAGCTTATGCTCATTTAAGACTCTCCGGCGCCGCGGTAAACAGCTTGTCGCCGGGCTTGAGGGGGCCGGCCAGCTCCACCTCGGCCTCCGACCGCAGGCCGGGGAACACCTGCAGCTTCTCGGCTTCGTAGCCCTGGAGCTGACGGTAGACATAATGGTTGAGGCCCTCCTGAAAAAGCGCCTCTATGGGGGCCTTCAGCACGTTTTTTTTCGCCTTCATATTGGCCGTGACCACCGCGCTCATCCCTACGCGCATCTTCTGGCTGGGCTTGTCTATGTTTATGACGACGCGGAAAACTTTGGTGCCGCCGCCCCCCCAGTTGCTCGACTTGCTCTCGGCCATGGGCGCTATCACGTCGATCTTGCCGGAGAATTTCTCGCCGGGAATGGAGGTGAAGGTGATGGAGACCGGCATGCCCAGCTTGAGCTTGAAGATGTCTATCTCGCTGATCTGCAGGTTTACCGCCAGCATGTTCATATCCACTACGCGGGCCACGCAGGAGGCGGAACTGTCCACGCGCTTGCCCTCGCGCACTTCGGCGTCGCTGCCGCCCCTGGTGCTTACGCAGCGGGTCAGCAGGCCGGCGCGCGGCGCGACTATCGTGACCGGGACGTACTGGGTGGAATCTATGCGCTCGCCGCCCTTGAACATCATGATCCTCTCGTTCTTCTCCGCGTACTCGCCCTCTTTCTTTATTATCTCGACGATAAAGCCCTTGCTGGGCGGAAAAATATCCACCGTGTCGCGCGATACCAGTTCGCCCGACTCCTGCATGTCCAGCTTGAGGTCGCCTTTGCTGACCGTCCTTATAAAATCCGAAAGATCCTCGCGCAGCAGCATCTTTTTATAGCGCGTATAGCCGGCAAAACCCAGCGCGCTCAAAAGCGCCAGCACCACGAGCCACAGAGCGGGTTTAACGATTTTTTTCATGGTATATTATCCTGTTACTCCCAGATTTTCTCGCCCAGCAGCGCCTTGTAGTCGGCCAGCGCCAGGTCCAGGTCGGTCACCGCGGTGATCTGGCTGTTGCTGGAATCCAGGAGCTTGGTTTGCGAGCTGTCCAGCTGGAGGAAAGACGCTCCGCCCAGAGAGTATTCCGTAAGCAGGTTATCCATGGTATCCTTCTGAGCCTTCACCTGAAATTCCAGCAGCTGACGGGATTTTACCTGCAGCTCGATATCTTTCTGCGCCGACAGCACGCTCGTTTTAAGCGCGCGCGCCGAATTTGCTATCTCCAGCTCGGCGGACCTGAGCTCCGCCTCGAGAACGCTTGTTTCGAGGGAATTCTGAACGCCCAGGAAGCCAAAGGGAAAACTTAAGGAAGCGCCAAGGCCGTAGGCGGGGTTGCCGTTCCCGGAGCCGCCCTGCGTGCCGAGTATCCCCAGCGCCGTCTTCCGCCAGGCCGCGTCCAGCTTAAGCCGGGGATAATTTGCGAGGATGCCGGAGCGGCTGGAAAGCCTGGTTTTTTCCAGAGAGAGCTTCTGCCCGCGCAGGCTGAAGTTGTTTTCCAGCGCTTTCGCGGCATCCTCTTTGGGCAGTGGCAGTTTTATGTCCGCCGGCAGCGTACTTACCTCCACCGCCTGCTGGACTTCCGGCTCGGCGTTGATAAGCTCATTAAAGGCCATCAGCGCCTTGCGCTCCGCCGTCTCCGCCTGCGCCAGCGCGAGCTCGCTCTGCAGCTTGTCGCCCTCGCTCTGCGTCACCTCGATGCGGCTCCTGGTGCCGGATTCGAACTGCTCGTTAGTGTCCTTGTACTGGCGCTCGCGCGAGGCCAGATTTATCTGGGCCGTGCCTATGCGCCGCTGCGCGGAATAAAGCGCGTAAAACCGGTTAAGCGCCTTCACGGCCTCGTTTTGCCTGGCGATCAACAGGGAAAGCCGGGCCGACTCATAATCCAGCCTGGCTATTTTTATCCTGCGCACCGGGCTGGAGGCCGAATCGTAAAGGTTCCAGGAGGCGGACAGGCTGGAGGAGACCTCTGCCTGTTTAAGGCGCAGACTCCTGTCCTGGTCGTCGTAAAAGCTATCGGACATACTGAAGGAAAAAGACGGAAGGGCCGCGTCCAGAACCGCGGCTTTATAGGAATTCTCCGCCTGTTTAAAGCTCTCCTCGGCCTTGCGCAGCGAGAGGGACGCGTCAAAGACCGTCTTAATATAGGCTTTAGGGGTAAAAGGCTCCGCTGAAACCCGGGCGGACGGCGCCGCCGAAAGCAGCGCTGCCGCGCAAAGCCGGAGAATAGTTTTATTTTTCATATTTGCCAATCGGACGAAGACAGTTAAGCCGCTGCCGGGGATGTTGGCTATAAATAAAGTTTACAATATAAGCCGAATCGCGGTAAATATAGCCGCTTGCCGGCAACAGAGAAATTATTATGCCAGGAAGGAAAACTCCGCTTTTAGCTGTTTTGGCGGGCATAAACCGGCCTTTTAGTCTAAAACCGGCCTGAACATTTCATTTGAAAATATATATTTTAGAATGAAAATGTCGGAGGGCTCCTAAGCGCGGCTACTTGCGGGTCTTTTTAGGCCGGCTGACGGGCTCGGGCGGCTCGAGGGCTCCGCGTATGGTAGTCAGCAGCAGGACGCACTCGGGGCAGTCCAGCCCGACCCTGAGAGTGTAACCCAGGTACATTTCGGCTTCTCTGTACCGCTGCAGGTCGAAGCAGACAAGGCCAAGGTGCTTTGAGGTTGCGGCGAGGACGGGGCGCGGAGCGGGAACGCTAAGGCCGGTCTTTAAGGCATCGTAGGCCTTATTAGAATCACTAAGCCCCTCATAGGAGTAGGCCAGCGCGTTGTAATACGGATGTTTTTTTGCCTTGCCAAGGCCGCCGGCGATCTCAAGCAGGCTTAAAGCCTCCTGGAATTTTTTATCCTCGATATAAGCCTCGGCCAGGGAAACATAAATTTCCAGGTCTTTGCTGCCGCTCAGCGTGGCGAGCTCAAGGTATTTCTTCACTTCAGCGGTATTGCCTCTTTTCGCGTAAATTTTACCCAGCGCTTCATAGGCGGCGAGCACCCATTCGGGCCGGGCCTGCTCCGAGCCTTTTAAAGCGACTATCGCGTTAAGGTCTGAGAGGAGCTCGTCCCATCTCTTCTCTTTTTCCAGAAGCTCCGCCCTTCTGACCAGATACCTTCCCTTGGAACCGGACGCGCGTCCGCTTATAATATATGTACAGGCCTCTATCGCCCGCGAGCCTTCTTTTTCCAGACAGCTTTTCTTCTTGTAGCTCGTAAAAAGGCTGGAAGCGGTATAGATCATCCCCGCCGCGGCGAGAATGATAACTCCCGATATTATTCTTCTGTTCATCTGTTTAAGATACCCGCTTTATTTGCCGGCGCGCGCGTAGAGGCAGTCCGCCTCGGAGTTGCGGCCTTCCCGGTCGAAGAGGGCGGCCAGTTTTCCAAGCCCATCCTTGTCTGAAGAAAGATTATACACAAAAATTGAATAGCCCGCCGTAAAAACAGGCTCGCGGGCCTTCAGCCAGGAAAAGGTTCCTTTGTCGGGGTAATAGGTGCCCTGCAGATTGGTGGCCGAAACCGCCAGCAGGATCTCCTTCATGCCGCAGACCTGCGCCCCGCTCCCTTTCATTTCAACGTTGGATATAATGCCCAGGGGAAGATAATCAATGCCGCGGCTTTCCGGCCTCGCCGTCCCGAAGTAGGAGAAGATCACCGGCGGGTTACCTCTGCTTTTCAAATAGTCGGCCAGCCCCTTCACCTCCTGGCCCCAGTCGAGATTGGAATCCACGAAAAGCTTGTAGCCGCCGGAGGGCCCGCCGGCCGGCTCGTTAAAATACGCGAGATAATGCGGATGCGCGCGCGCGACCGACGCGGCGTTAAGCGCGAGCAGGGCGGCCGCGAGCCAGGCGCCCTTTTTCAGCTCAAGCAGGCGGGCCAGCGCCAGGCCGGCCAGCACGGCGACAAAAGGCATCACCGGCATTATATGCCGGTAGCCTATCTGCACCTTGGCCGTCAGCGAGACCGCGAAAAAAACAGCGGGCGGAAGGATAAGCCACAAATAATCCCTGCGGAAATTCCTGAAGACCAGCCACAGCCCCCCCAGCGCGCCGAGCAGGGCCAGGAGCGGGGTTTTAACGGCCAGCGCGGCCGGGAAATACCACCATACGCCCTTAAGCGTGTAGCGGCCCATAACAAAAGACGAGCGGCCGTTATCCAGCCGGCTCAGGGTGGCGGACAGGCCGTCCCAGTAAAGGGCCAGGTTGAACCTGTAGACAAGCGCCACCACCAGCAGGCAGGCGGCGAAGTAAAGCAGAAGATAGCCCGCCAGCTTTGAGAACTTCAACCGGGGCCGGAGCAGATTGTCCGCTATCCAGAAGGCCGCCACCATAGGCGGGACGATGAACATGCTGAACTTGGAAACCAGCGCCAGGCCGGAAACCGCGCCCGCCAGCGCCGCCCGGAGCCGCAGCCCGCCGCCGCCGGCTTCGGTTTTCAGGGCGCGTTTTCCCTCCTCCCCGGCCGTTTTCTGCGAAGTAAAAAGCCAGCCCAGCGCAAAAGAGCCGAAATAAAACACAGCCGCGGCGGCGTCCGTGCTTATAAGCGCGTCGTTCGAGATGAAAACCGGCATGAAACAGAAAATGGCCAGGCTGAGCGCGGCGGCCGCCGCTGATTCCAGGCGCGAAGCGAAAAGCCAGATGAACCAGGCGAACAGCGCCGTCCAGCTCACGAAAGTAAAAACGCGCGCGGTATTAAGCAGGCGCTCCGGCGAAATTGAATTCTGATAAAGAAAAAGATCGCCGTAATGGTAGGGCATGAAATCCGCGAAATACGGGTGGCCGGCAAAAGCCAGTGGCTTCAGCGCCAGCAGCGGCAGGGCCGAGAGCATCTCGGAAAAGGGCGGGTGGTCCATGATATTCATCACGTAGCGCCCGGTATAAAGGTAGGAATAGCCGCTGGAGAGATGGACAGGCTCGTCGTAGGTGGCCGCGGCGGAGCGGATAAAAGAAAACCCCGCGAAAAGATGGAAGGCCAGCGCGGCGGCGGCAAGGATAGCGGGGAACCTGATTTTTTTGCTCATGATCGTGGAGCTATATAATACAAAAAACTCCGCCGCGCCTTCCCGTGAGCCGAAAATAAAGACCGCTTATGTTTTCAGTGCTTTCGGGTTTAGCTTGAGTCCGGGTCGGTCATGGGGTTGCCCATTCCGCCGCGCAGGAACCCTTGCGTGGTTCCCCCCGAAGCGGGGCCCCCCTCCGCAAAGCGGCTCCAGAGCAACCCCATGCCCGACCCGCGGCTATTTTAGATTCAACAAGCGCAGTTTTTTGATAAAATATACTTATGAAAATACTTCTCGCTATGGTTTTTGTGGTTTCCGCGGCAGCCGGCGCCCAGGCTTTTGAGCTCAGCCGCTTATTCACCGGCAGCGTACCCCCCGCCGCCATAAAAGGCCTGGCGGTCAGCGCGGTTCCGGCCGTGCCGGCTCCCACCGCCGAACCCGTCTCCGCCGCCGCTTTCCCTTTGAACATAAAGCCCGAGGAAGCCCGCTCTTACATTGAGTCCGAAAGGCCGGTAGTGATAGACATCCGCACCGCGGACGAATACGCCGCCGGGCACCTTGAAGCCGCAACCCTCCAGTTGGATTACTACGCCCCCGACTTCAAAGAAAAACTGGCGGCCCTGGATAAAACCGCTAAATACCTGATCTACTGCCGCAGCGGCCGCCGCAGCGCCTCCGCGCTGCTTACTATGAAGGACCTCGGCTTTATCGACACCCACGACATAGAGGGCGGCATAAACGCCTGGATAACCGCCGGCCTGCCCGTAGTTAAATAAGAGCGCTCCCCTAATTAGTAAAAGCCCGCGCTGAACGCGGGCTTTTATATTTACTCCGATTCTGCTGTTGTTTTCAATGAAGGCCTATAGGCCTTTATTTTTGCCTTTCTGTATCGCTTTCAGCACTTTGTCCGGGGTGAACGGGGCTTCGAACAGCCAGACGCCGCAGGCGTTGTAGATGGCGTTGGCCACCGCCGGCAGCGGGCCGTTGATGCCTATTTCCGAAACCGACTTGGCGCCGAAGGGGCCGGCGGGCTCCCAGCTTGGGATGATGAAGGTGCGGACCGGCGGGGTATCCGCCGCCGAGAAGATCTTATAGCGGCGGAAGGAGGCGTTGAGCGGAGTGCCGTTGGAGGAGAACTCCATCGCCTCTGAAAGCGTATGGCTTATGCCGTTCAGGACCGCGCCGTCGTTCTGGCCCTCGGCGAGCTGCGGGTTTATAGCGGTGCCGCAGTCCACGCAGCTCACATAGTCCAGTATCTTCACCTGGCCGGTCTCGGTGTCCACTTCTACCTCGGCGAAATTCGCCTGGAAAGGCGGCGGAGAAGTATGCGCGAAATGCGAGGCCGAGGCGGTTATCTGGTGCTGATTGTAATAATACAGCGAGGTGTTGGCCACCTCGGAGAGAGAGCAGGAAGCGCCGTCCTTCGCTACCACTTTGCCGTCCTCAAGGCGCAGGTCCTCTTTCTTCTGGTCCAGGATCTTGGCCCCGACCTCCAGTATCATGTCGCGCACCTTCTCGGCGGTCTTCTTCACCGCGCCGCCGGAGATGAAGGTGGTGGAAGAGGCATAGGCTCCCACGTCGAAAGGAGTGATGTCGGTATCGGACGAGGTTACGATAATATCGTCGGTCTTTATCCCCAGCACCTCGGCCGCTATCTGGGCCAGGATGGTGTCGGAACCGGTGCCCAGGTCGGCCGCGCCTACCAGAAGGTTGAAGGAGCCGTCCTCGTTCATCTTCATCGTGGCGGAGGCCATGTCGACTTCGGGGATGCCGGAGCCCTGCATCATGCAGGCCACGCCCACGCCGCGGCGGATCGGGCCGCTCTGGGCCGCGTACTTCAGCTTCTTCTCCGTCCATTTTATTTCGTCGCTGCCTTTCTGAATGGCCTCGAAGAGACCCGTGGAAGTTATCACCTGCTCAACGCCTTCGCGGCCCTCGCCCATGGCCTTGAACACCGGCGAGCCCTCGCCGAGCTTTATGTAATTCATCTTCCTGAATTCCACCGGGTCCATGCCGATCTTCGCGGCCATCATGTCCATCAGGCATTCCCAGGCGAAGAAGCCCTGCGTCGCGCCGTAGCCGCGGTAGGCCCCGGCCACCGGCAGATTCGTGTAGACGCTGCGCCCTATGAAGCGGATATTGTTCTTCACGCGGTACATCGGGATGGTGTGCGAGCCGGAGCACATCATGACGGTGAGCGCGTGGGAGCCGTAAGCCCCGGTGTTCAGCGTTATCTCCATCTCGGCGTCGGTGATAGTGCCGTCCTTCTTCACCCCGGCCTTCATGCGGCAGACGGCGGGATGGCGGGTGCGGGAAGAAATGAAAGTTTCCTTGCGGGTATATTCCAGCTTGACAGGGCGGCCGGTCTTGAGCGCCAGCGCGGCGGTGATATCCTCCAGCAGGACCTCTTGCTTGGAGCCGAAGCCGCCGCCTATGCGCGGCTTCACCACGCGGATCTTCTTGACCGGGATCTTAAGCGCCTGCGCCACTATGCGGCGGACATGGAAGGGAACCTGCGTAGAGGTGCGCAGCACCAGGCGGCCGGTGTTGTCGAAATGCGCTATGGTGATATGAGGCTCGATGGCGCAATGCTGCAGGTAAGGGATGCTCCAGCTGTGCTCGAACACGAAGTCGGCTTCCTTGAACCACTCCCCGTTCTTCACCTCAAAGTCGAACTTGGCGGCGATATTGTGTTTGGCGTCGGGGATATTCTTGGAATCTTCCTCGTCGTGGATGACCGGGGCGCCGTCCTTCATGGCCTCGAAGGTGTCGAAGACCGCGGGCAGCAGCTCATACTCCACTTTTATTTTCGAGAGGGCCTCTTTGGCCGCTTCCGGGGTTTCGGCGGCGACGGCGGCCACGCGGTCGCCCACGAAGCGCACTTTATTGTCCAGCGTATAAGAGTCGTAGGGCGAAGGCTCAGGGTAGCCCTGGCCGGCGGTGGTATGCGGCACTCGGGGCAGATCTTTGTAGGTTAGCACGGCCTTGACGCCGGGCACTTTCAAGGCGGCGGAGACGTCTATCTTTTTAATGCGGGCGTGGGCGTGGGGGCTCCACAGTATCTTGCCGGTCAGCAGGCCTTTGAATTCCACGTCGTCGGTGAAGGCCGGCTCGCCGCAGGCCAGGCCCAGCGCGTCCATTTTTATCACCGGTTTATTTACCACTTTTAAGTTTTTGGCGTCCATAAATTTTCCTTGTCCGTCTTCCGGCTCCGGCCTCAGGCCCTGGCCCTTTTACCCTTGCCGCGCAGTTTTTGCGCGGCCGCTTTTACGGCCTCCACCTGCTTCACGTAGCCGGTGCAGCGGCACAGATTGCCGTCGAGCGCTTTGCGTATCTCGGCTTCCGTCGGGTTGGGCGTCCGGTCCAGCAGATGCTTGGAGGAAAGTATCATGCCCGGGATGCAGAAGCCGCATTGCACGGCGCCCGCCTCGACGAAAGCCACCTGCAGCGGATGGGGAGCGCGCACGGAGCCCAGGCCCTCTATTGTGGTAATTTCCCCCTCGTGCGCCGTAACCGCCGGCGCGAGGCAGCCCAGCACCGGCCGGCCGTTAAGCAGGACCGCGCAGGAGCCGCAGTCGCCGGTGTCGCAGCCCTTCTTTGTGCCTTTCCAGCCGTGGCGGCGCAGCGCGTCCAGCAGGGACTCGTCGTTCTTCACGGAGAGTTCCTTCTTTTCGCCGTTTATAGCGACCGTTATTTCGAAAAAACCTTTTTTTGTTTCTATTATGCCGGTTTTCATATTTACCTCAGAGAGAATTTACGAAGCGTTTGAACAGGCTCGAGGCTGCGGACGAGCGGTACTCCCCCGCCCTGGCGGCTTCAAGCTCGGCGGCGAAAGCCTTTGCGGCCGCCTCCGCCCCCGCCCCCGAGAGCAGAGCTTTCTCAGCCTCCGGCGCCCGGAACGGCCTGGGCGAAAGCGCGCCCACGGCCACGCGGGCCTGTATTACGGACTTCCCTTTTTTCTCGGCGGAGAAGAAGAGCTTTATATAGGATTCCCAGCTGGAAGCCGTCTTCGCCAGCTTGATAAATTCGCATTTCCACTTCCTGGTTTTCACCGGGATCACTATTTCCGTTATCAGGCTGTCCAGCCCGGGGCGCAGACCAAGACCGGAGGAATACAGGTCCTGGAAATCCACCAGCTGCGCGCCCTTTTTTGTCTGCAGGCGCACTTTGGCGTCCAGGCCGAGCAGGACTACCGGGAAAATATTAAAGGAGTGAGGGCGGGCGATATTGCCGCCTATTGTGGCCATATTGCGTACAAGCTGGCTTGAGCAGGCCTCCGCCGCCCTGGAGACGCACCCGCCCGCCCAGGAGCGGCAGAGCTTGGAGCGGTCTATCTCGTCGAAAGTGGCGCCCGCGCCGATGACCAGGTTCCCGCCCTGCAGCCTGATCCCTTTTATCGGCAGGTTCTTCAGGTCCAGGTAAGTCTCGACGGTATCCGGCAGGGTCTTAGAGACCAGCGTGCCGCCGGCGAGCGCCATGGCTTTGTATTTCTTGCTGAGCAGCACGGCAAGCGCCTCTTTGACGGTGGAAGGGCAGACGTAGTATTTAATATTTTTCACAGTTCCTCCTGAAAGCTATCGGCCGGCCAGCGGGACCAGCGACACCAGGGCGCGCTCCAGCAGCACGCCGCACATTTCGCGGCGGTAATCAGCCTCGCTCCGGGCGTCGGTGATCGGGGCCGCCTCCGCTTTGACTATCCCGGCGGCCGCTGCCGCGGTTACGGCTGAAAGTTTTTTACCGGCCAGCCAGGCCGCGGTCTTAGCCGCGTAGAGCGGAACCGGGGCGACCGAGCCCAGCGCTATGCCGGCTCTTTTTATCACTCCCCCTGAAATTTCCAGAGTGACGGCCACGGCCGCCTTGGAAATACAGAAATAGGGCCGGGCGCTCAACTTCTGGTAGGCGCCAAGGCGGGCCCGCTTGGGAACCTCGAAGCCCAGTATCAACTCGTCCTTCTTCAGGGCTGTCTTCTTGGGGCCGAGAAAAAGGTCTTTCAGCGGCAGGCGGCGCTTTTTCCCCTTCAGTTCCAGCAATACAGAGGCGCCTTCCGCCACCAGCGCGCAGACGCCGTCGGCGCAGGGGCTGCCGTTGCCGGCGTTTCCGCCCAGCGTGGCCATGTTGCGCAGACTGGGGCTGGCATAATAGGGTATGGCGGCGATCAGCGCCGGGCACCATTTACGGACCGCGGCGGAGCGCTCCAGGTCGGAGATCTTCACCGCCGCGCCGAGGAACAGCGAGGAGGCGGTCTCTTTTATGGTCTTAAGCTCCGGGATATCGCTGATGTCCATCCAGCATTCGGAGCTTTCGCAGCCGCCGTTGCAGGCCACGACGATGTCCGTCCCCCCCGCGAGGTAGCGGCGGGCGGGCGGCAGGGCCGGCAGTATTTTCCAGAGTTCTTTGAGCGTGGCGGGCTTTACGATCATCTCGGGCATTATTTCTTCCCCCGCGCCTTTTCCACGGCGGACAGGACTTTTTCGTAGCCGGTGCAGCGGCACAGGTTGCCGGTAAGCTCCAGCTTTATCTCTTCAAGCGTGGCCTTCGGGTTCCGGCGCAGCAGCGCCTCGGAGGCGATTATCAGGCCGGGCGTGCAGAAGCCGCACTGCACGGCCCCCTCGGCTATAAAAGTTTTTTGCAGAGGGTGCAGGCCGCCGTCTTTGCCTTTTATCCCTTCTATCGTTACCATTTCTTTGCCGTGTACCTGCACGGCCATCATGAGGCAGGAGTTAACCGCCCTGCCGTCCACCAGCACCATGCAGGCGCCGCATTCGCCCTCGCCGCAGCCTTCCTTGGTTCCCTTCAGGCCCAGGTCCTCGCGGATAAGATCCAGCAGGGAGCGGGAAGAATCTATCTCCAGCTCCGTTCTTTTTCCATTAACCAGGCATGCCAGTTTAAACGTATTTTCCAACTGTTTCATAATGATACCGGGGCTTCCGGGCTTAACATGTGTACGGGCCAGTCATGTGGTTGCCCGGCCCGCGGCTGTTTTATCTCAGCCAGTCATGTGTTCCAGCGCTAACCTACTTTCAGCGCCTTCCAAATCTTCTCCGGCAGCAGCGGCACGGACCTGACCCGGGCTCCGCAGGCGTTCTTTATCGCGTTGGCTACGGCCGGCGCTACGCCTATAAGCGGAATCTCGCCCAGGCCTTTTGCTTTATAGGGGCCCTCGGCGTAGGGTTTTTCTATAAAAGTTATATCATATTCGGGTTTATCGGCGGTAGTAGCCAGAACGTAGTCGGTAAAGTTGGGATTGACCATGATCCCGTTCCTGTAGGTCAGGTTCTCGAACACGGCCCAGCTCATCCCCTGCAGTATGCCGCCCTGCGCCTGCCCCACGGCCAGGCGCGGGTTGACTATTTTGCCCACATCGTAGGCGGCCCAGATCTTTATCACTTTTACCGCGCCTGTTTTCAGGTCCACCTCCACTTCGGCCGCGTCGGCCGAGTAGGAGTAGATCACATAGGCGTCGCCCTGTCCGTCCTCCATTTTGAAAGTGGTGCGCGGGGCGGCGTACCAGCCCTGCTCGCTCATCTTAAGCCGGCGGAACCAGCATTCGGCCACGACCTTTTTAAAGTCGATGGACTTCCCCCCCATGGAGAAAAGGCCGCCGCAGGCCGTCATCTTTTGCGATGCGCCGGCGCCCATTGCCGTAAGCAGATCGAAGGCGGTCTTAAAGATGCGCTCCCGTATGGGCGTGGCGGCCTCGATAATAGCGTTACCGCTCATCAGCGTGGTGCGGCTGGCCACCGTCGGGCCGGAATCCGGCACCTTGGAGGAATCCACCTCTTCAACCTTCACGCTTTCATACGGCGCGTTCAGGGTCTCGGCGGCTATCTGAGCCAGCACCGTAAGCGCGCCCTGCCCCATTTCTGCGTTCCCGACGTTCACGCCTACGGAGGAATCCTTGTAAATGTTCACGAAGGCCCCGGCGCGGTCGAGATAGCGGCCCTTCGCGCCCAGCCCCACCCCGTAGTAGACGGCCGAAAACCCTATCCCCGTAGCCACATCCCCCCGGTCTTCGGGCTTCGATCTTCTATCCTTGATCTTTTTATCCCAGCCCGACTTTTTCCGCACGGCCTGAACTATTTCTTTCAGCCCGCAGGAGGAATTCAGCTTTTGTCCGGTCACGGTCCTGTCGCCGGGCTCGAGCAGGTTCTTAAGCCGGAACTGCACCGGGTCCATGCCGACCTTCTCCGCCAGCTCGTCGATCAGCGACTCCTGCGCGAAGCAGATCTGCGGCTGGCCGAAGCCGCGGAAAGCCCCGCAGGGCACCTTATTGGTGGCGGCGGCGTAGGTTTTTATATCGACATTCGCTATTTTGTAAGGCCCGGCGGCGTGCACGGTGCCGCGCCACAGCACAATAGGGGAAAGCGTGGAATAAGCCCCGCCGTCCAGCACGTACTTTACGCGGCAGGCGGTGAGCTTTCCGTTCTTGTCGGCGGCGTAAGCGACGCGGGCCCAGCCGGGATGGCGCTTCGACATGCTCTGAAAATCTTCTTTGCGGCCGTAAATAAGCTTCACCGGGCGGCCGGTCTTCGCGGCGCAGAGAGCGGCGTGCGAGGCGACCAGCGCCGGCACGTCCTCCTTGCCGCCGAAACCTCCGCCGGTGACGGTCTGCAGGATCTTAACCTTGTGGTACGGAAGGCTGAGCGCGGCCGCCACGGCGTCCAGCACATAGAAGGGGCACTGCGTAGTGCTGTGCACCGTCATCCCGCCGTCGGACTCGGGCAGGGCGATCGCGCCCTGGGTTTCCAGGTAGGCGTGCACCTGGTAGTTGGTAGAGAACTCCCCCTCCGCCGTAAAGGCGGCTTTTTTGAACGCCTCGTCCACCGAGCCTTTCTTGATCACAAAA
This sequence comes from uncultured Elusimicrobia bacterium, assembly GCA_903873295.1. Classification (GTDB taxonomy): domain Bacteria; phylum Elusimicrobiota; class Elusimicrobia; order Elusimicrobiales; family UBA9959; genus UBA9959. The sequence continues at coordinate 8,806 of CAIQNV010000088.1, read as the reverse complement.
CTGGAGAACACATTGTCGTCGCCGTAGATCTTTACGGCATCTTTCTCGAGCGCTTTCAGAGGCTCCTCAAGAAAGGGCAATTCCTTGTATTTGACTTCTACCAGCGCGGCCGCCTTTTTTGCGGCGCGGGCGGTTTGAGCCACCACCAGCGCAATAGTTTCTCCGGCGAAGCGGGACTCTTTTTCCGGCAGGAAAGGGTAATCCTGCAGAACTACCGGCCACTTATTTACGCCCTTGATGTCTTTGTAAGTGACCAAGGTCACGTAGCCGGGGACCCGCCGGGCCGCCGTATCCGAGATGGAGAGGATCTTTATCCTGGGCCTGGGGGAACGGACCGCGGCCGCGTGCAGCATGCCGGCGAATTCCCTGTCTCCGGCGTACTGCGCCGCGCCGACGGCTTTTATCAGCGCGTCCTTCCTGGGCAAAGATTTTCCGACATAAGAAAGTTTTTCCATAAGATCACCCGTGACTTGTTATTTGCGGCTTGCCGCCTGTGAGCCGTGGCTATCCGTCACCCGCATCTGCGCCCCGTCGCGCTTATAGTGCGTCTTCATTATCTCGGCCAGCACGGAAACGGCTATCTCCCCCGGCGCTTTACCGCCCAGGTTCAGCCCTATGGGAGAATGCACGCGGGGGTCCTTGAGCGGATAAAGTTTTTTCTTTCCGGCCAGGCGGAAGATCTCCCGCACCTTGTCGGCGCTGCCTATCATGCCTATGTAGGCGGCCGGGGTTTTCATCAAGGCCTCAAGGCATTCCCTGTCCAACGCGTGGCCGCGGGTCACTATCACGGCGTAGGTGTCCTTATCCGGGGCGGCCAGCGCCACGGCCTTGTGCGGCGCCTCGTTTATTATTCCCAGCGCCCCCGGGAAACGCCCGGCGTTGGCGAATTCCTTCCTATCGTCGGCCACTATAAAAGGGTAGCCGGCCAGGCGGCAGGCCTCGGCGAGCTTCATCCCCACGTGCCCGCCGCCGAGTATCAACACCTTTAAAGGGTTCTTGTACACGTCAATGTAAACTTCCATCTTGCCCATGCAGATCATGCCGGTATTGCCTCCGGGCTTCAGGTCAAAGACGAATTTTCCGCCCGCGCCCCGCTTCAGGCAGTCCACGGCCTGCTTTATGGTCATGGCCTCAATGGAGCCGCCGCCCACCGTGCCCTCGATGGAACCGTCGGCGTATACCAGCATTTTGGCGCCGGCCTCTCTGGGCGTGGAGCCGCCCACGGAGATGACGGTGACGAATGCGGCGCCGCGGCCGCCGTCTATGGCTTCGGAAAGTATTTTGATGAGGTTTTTAGATTCATTCATGGAGATATTTTACTAATTTTCGTCAGACCACTTTGTACAGTTCCATCGTTTCGGCTTTACCTTTAAGCGCCACTTTACCAAGCGACTCAAAAGCCACGGAGCCGCCCAGCGAGCCGCGGGCCATCTCCAGCGCGATCCCGCTGACTATTATGTCGGTATTAAGGTCCTTGGTCTTAGACTCCAGCCTGGAGGCGATATTCACAGTGTCGCCTATAAAAGTGTATTCAAGCCGGGCGGAAGTGCCTATATTGCCGGCCACGAGCCTGCCGGCGTGCACGCCTATCCCGAAGTCTACCCGCGACGGGGCCTTGCCGGAGGCGTTGAATTCGGCGAGGGCCTTGCGCATAGCGACGGCGGCTCGCACAGCGTCGGCCGCGTAATCTTCGGAGCCGAGCAGCGGGGTATAGATCGCCATCACGGCGTCGCCCATGAACTTGTTTATAACGCCGTTATGCAGGGCTATAGGAGGGGTTATGTAGTGGAAATAGCTGTTGAGAAAGTCGATAAGATCGGAGGCGCTCATCTTTTCGCTCAGCGGGGTAAAATTGCGGATATCGCAGAACATCACCGCGGCCTCCATAGCTTCGCCGCCCAGGTTCACCTTCTTGTTCTTTATCAGTTCTCTGGCTATTTCTATGGAAAGGTATTTGCCGAAAGTGTCCTGCAGCTCCTTCCGTTCCTTCAGCCCGTCCACCATCTCGTTGAACCCGGCTTTGAGATGCGCCACCTCGTCGGAGAAATAGATCCGGGTTTTGACGAATTCCCCACCGGCCACGCGCTTCATTTTGATTATCAGACCGTCCAGCGGGACCTGCATGCCGTTGTAGATGCTGGAAAGCCCTTTGATCAGCACCACTCCCGAGAGGAACATCATCATAACAAGCTCGCCGGAAAAAACGTCCCAGGGGACCCGGTTCAGGAAAGCGGTATAGATCAGCAGGAACGGGATCAAAGCGAAGCCGAACACCATACTGGAGACCTTTATATAAACCGGTATTGAGAAACCCGGCCTCAGAAGCGAGAGCTCGTCCGGTGAATAAAGCGCCTCCATAAGGTTTTTCTGCTTTGAAAGAATGCTGTCTATATAAACGACCGCCAGAGAGGCCTGCGCCAGAAAGGCTACCCCCGCGGCAGCGAGCTTCGCTCCGGAAGCCAGCCCGGACAGCGCATAGGATATCCCCATTGAGACGGCCTGCACGATGATCAGCATCAGGAAAGCGTCCCTGTACACGTTGCCTATGCGGAGCCGCACCGCGACTTTAAGCTTATCGTCGGGATTTTTGACGTATTTATACGCAGGCTTGGCCCAGAAATGAATAAGCACGAGCATTAGCAGAAAATCGAGGTTGAGGGAGAAGGAGAAAGAAAAGGTTTTTCCTGAAGCTGCTCCGGTAAAGGCGGCTACTGCCATTTTTAAAAAAACCGATTTTACAAAGGCAAGGGCGAACGGCAGCATCAGCATATCGAAAAATTCCTTCATTTTTTTCTTGCGCCCGGCTTCGTCGGTCTTGGCTGTCATTGAATCTCCTAAAGGAATTTCAGAAAAACCCAGTATATTATGGCATTTATGAAAGTAAGCGGAATTCACGCCCGCGCGGGCTAAGGAGCAGCGCGGCGATCGGGAACATCAGCTGGATTCCAGGCTTTCGTAATCCCCGGGAGTGTCAAAATCCCTTATTATCTCCGGGTCCGACACTTCCAGATCGGCTATCCTCACCGACGGGTGGTGGGTCACCCAGTGCAGGCCCTTGTCGAGCGGCGCCTCAAAGCACAACTGCCTGTGCGCCGCGGGGATAATTATGGGGTGGCCCCTTTTTAGTCGGGAATCCGACGCGCGGAGAGTCCGCGGTATCACCAGAGAATCTTTGTGGTAGGACCAGAAACCGATTATTTTTTTATAGCTTTCCGGCAGTATGGTCGGCTGGTCCGCCAGGCAGACCAGGTAGCCTTCTGAATATTTCGACGCGGTATCGAGCCCCGCGCGCAGGGACGAGAGCTGGCCGTTCTCCGGCTTCAGGTTTACCGCCACTTTCTCTCCAGCGGGCGTCCAGGCGGCGAGTATTTCAGGCGAAGCCCGGCCCAGCACCACGACCCTGTCCTCCACCCCGGCCGACCGGACCGCCGCGCACACATGCTCCAGAAAAGTCTTCCCCCGCCATTGGAGCAGCGCCTTGGGCCGCCCCATCCTTGAGGATTCCCCCGCCGCAAGTATTATCGCTGATAGCATGGTTTCTAATCGCTCAATTTCCTAGTCCCCAAAGCTTATACCCAGGTCGCGCGCGGTGATTATAGTGTCGCAGTCGAGCGGGACCACCTTCATGCGGCTGGTGGCCTCTTTAAGAGGGACATAGCGCACCGTCGGGGGGTCCAGCGCCACCATCACTCCGGAATAGCCTTCCTCGAGCGCGCGCACCGCGGCCGCGCCGAAGCGCAGCGAAATAAGACGGTCGAAAGTGGTGGGGCTGCCGCCGCGCAGCAGATGGCCCAGCACCACGGTGCGGCATTCCTTGCCCACCAGCGGCTCCAGCGCCAGGGCCAGGCGCTCGCCCGCGCCGCCCAGCTTCTCCGCGCGGCCCAGCTCCTTGCTGACTACGGAAACCGCGCCGCCCTTCGGCTTCGCGCCCTCGGCCACGACCACTATGGCGTAATGTTTGCCGCGCTTGGGCCTTTCCCTGAGGGCCGCCGCGACCTTGTTTATATCGTAGGGAATCTCCGGGATCAGGATCGCGTCGGCGTTGCCTGAAATACCCGCGTTAAGCGCTATCCACCCGGCGTAGCGGCCCATCACCTCCACCACCATCACCCGGCGGTGCGCCTCGGCGGTGGAATGCAGGCGGTCAAGACATTCGGTGGCGAAGGAAACAGCGGTGTCGAAACCGAAAGTTATGACGGTTTTATCCAGATCGTTGTCTATGGTCTTCGGCACGCCTATGGCGCGTATCCCTTTTTCGGCCAGCACATTGGCGATGGCCAGCGAGCCGTCGCCGCCGAGCGCCACCAGCGCGTCTATGCCGTTCTTTTTAAAAGCCGCCACCAGCTCGTCGCTGCGGTCCTTCTCGTACATCTTCCCGTCGCTGCCCATCGTCGGATATTTAGTCGGATTGCCCTTGTTGGTGGTCCCCAGTATGGTTCCGCCCAGGTGGGTGATGCCGCGCACCTTGCCGCGGGAGAGCGTGATAAGGCCGCCCTCGGGATACTCTTCAGGCTTCATCAGCCCGTTATAGCCGTCCCGTATGCCTACCACTTCCCAGCCTTTGTTCAGCGCGGACACCACCACCGCCCTGATAACGGCGTTAAGCCCCGGCGCGTCCCCGCCCCCGGTGTTGATCGCGATCTTCTTAATTTTAGTTTTATTTTTTACCATACAGCCCCCAGAGATTCAAATTGTCCTTGAATTATTATCGCAATCTTCACGCCCTGCATTCAAGTCGCTTTCGCGGCTTCCCCCGCCCGGTGATCAAACCCGGCTTCGGCTAGATCTTTTTAGATATTTCAGCCGCCCGCCGGGATATCTCCGCGGGGGCAAGGTCAGCGACGTCATCCATAGCAGGTGTGTCGGCGTATTTCATGAAATTACTGAAGATCTCTTTTTTGGCGCCGGCCGCAGCCTCCTGCCCCGAGAACCTGCTAAGCAGCACAAGAGCGTACGGCGAGATCTGCAAGCCCGCCAGATAAGCTTTGGTTTCCCGCTTGGCGTTTTCAGCCGTGCTGTCGCCTTCGGGCCCATCGCCATTGATGCTGCTTAAATAATCCTCGCCATGCGCTTTTTCATGGGCCGTGATAGCCTTTATCTCCAGCGCCGAAAAATAATTACTCCGCTCGGACGGAGGAGTATCCTTTAACAATGTCCACAGCACCTTTGACTCAAAGTCCTTACGCAGCTTGATCTTATCCCAATTCCGGTTTATTTTCTTCCCTTCATTTTCAATTGCGGAGAGAACAATATAACAACCGACTTTATTGTCTTTTTTCATTGTCCAGCCCCAGCGGCGGTCAGTTCTGCCCAGCAGCCCGTCCACAGCGGCAATAATTGGATTTATTCTCACAAAACTTATCCGCAGCCCGCCCTCTGTTTTAGTCTCGACAATTCTCGGTTCTTTAAGCTTGTTATATACCGGCAAAAGCGCTAAGAACAGCAGCGAGGCCGCCGCGCCTGTGAGGAACAGCCACTTGCACAGCCCTTGCGCACCGCGGGAAAAAGCCGTTTTAGCCGGCAGGTATTCCGCCGGCAGAAAGAAATAGATTAGCGCGAATACCAGAAGAACCGGAAGATGGATACAGCCTATAGCCAGTATGTCCATAGCGTCTATAGCATGAGTAACAGTATATACACCGTAAAGCCAGAGCGCCGCCGCGGGAAACGAAACCGCCAGGTAGTACTTCAGCAGCCGCCGCTTCCGCCTGAGGATCAAGACACCCAGCAGGACCGCGCCGGGAAGCCCAAGCGCACTTGCGCCGCGTACTAAGTAACGCAGAAGCTCCACCCGCCAGGGTAATTTCCAGGCCAGGCGCGCGGGGATCTGTATAACATACGCGGTGCATAGTTTTGCCCCGCAGTCCTCCATAGAAACGTCGACCGCCGCCCTGCCGCTTATCAGGGCGTTAAATTCCGGGACAAGGTTCAGGGGCTTGGCGGCAAGGTACTGTTTGTATTCCTCGGCCCGAAAGTCCCGCATCATTTCCAAGTGCCCGTCGGTAACAATATTGTTCCATAATACCGCGTCTTTTCCTTCCTTTAGTATTACCAGCAAATCCCCGCTGCTCCAGGCCCCCATGCTTGCAAGGAACTTTTTAACTTTCTTTTTATCGGCCGCGGTGACGGAGGGCTCCGCCATAGTTCTTTCAAATTTAATTACTTCCGGCGCTTTGCGCAGGATGCGGTGGCCCATCTTGCTGACCCTGTAGGTGCGGGACTTGGGAGGGCGCTGGCTGGTGTCCCAGGAAGCCATCCCCGCGTCGGCGCCAAGGCCGCCCGCTGCGGCAAGGTCGCCCTTGATGTCGAGGGCTGTATAGGGCGTGTTCCTGGTTATAAACAGTTCCGAGCCCATTGGGTAAGCCGGGCTCTTAATGAACTGCACCAGGCAATTATATTCCTCGATTATTAACCCGTTATCCCCGAACCGCGAGATCGCCAGTTCCGGCCCGTCGTAAGTTTGTATGGACTTTGTATACGCCGAGTCCCTGCCGCTCGGCCGCGCCGCCTTAAGCAGCCTGCCGCCGACCCAAAACGCCGCCCTGGGGTCGGTACCCGACACAAGGGGGCCCCTGGTCCTTAAGGCCAGCTTCTGCACACCTTCAAGCGGCACACGGATAAGCCCCAGCCCCTCGTTCAATTTACTTACCTGGCCTGAAAAAAGGAGCTTGCCGTCGCCGCGTATCTCGAACCTCACCTTCTTATCGGAATAAAACGTCTTTCCAGCCGGGTTAAGGCCGGCCTTAATATCCAACTGCTTATATTCCCCGTTAAGCGCGTAGATAAGGCTTGAATTTATTTCAACGCCTATCCCGTCATCAAACACCCAGCCTGCAACCGTCACCGGCCCGGTGGACTTATGCTTGTCCAGCCGAAGAACATGATACCCGAGATATATTTCCGAGACCGGCATTAATTCGCCAAGCTTGACGGTTTTCACGCCCCCCGCCGGACAAGCTACGATCAAACATGGAAGGGCGGCTGCAACCGTTAGTATTAAAGCCAGGTATTTGTTCTTCATATGTTTGGCCTCAAAACCCCGCCGGCTTTCCCTGTCCATATTAGACGCACTTTCGCCCAAAACAATTCAGCGCGCCTGCTGAATACAGAATGTTAGCTCCCTAAAATCTTTACGGTTTCCTTTAGGCCCGGCGCTGCACAGGAAGAAACCCTTCCCGGCCGTGGTTGCGGCATATTTAAAATCCTTAGCCGAGAAGGGGTCTTCAAGGAGATTTACGGCAATGAACTTCGGGCTGAGCTCGCTGAGCTTCCCGGGATAGCGGCCTTGGACGCGGTAATATTTCCCTGCCGCAGAGGTAACAAGTGACATTTGCCCCCAGGCTTTCATCTCCCATTCCTTCTCGTGCAGGTCGCTGAATATCCCCGTCATAGTCTTAGTGAGAAAATAGGGCCAATCCGGCAGGTTCTTAAATTCCATGTCGGCTTTACTGCCCCGGGGCTCGAATAACTTATAGCGGGAAGGTGTGATAACTAATTCTGAGTAGTAGGAAACGGATTTGGCGATGCTTAGGTCGGTCAAGCCCGTAAAAGCCCAAATATGCGACTGAACCACGCCCTTATAATACTTCACCCCGCTGATTTTCATTCTGTCTTCTACAGTAAGAGGAGACGCTATAAGATCAGAGAACTTTGCCACCTCCGTCTTCATACCGTCCGAAACCAGAGATTCAGAGGGAAATACCTGCAGACTTTTGGCAATATCAGCCGGAATGCCGGCCGAGGGGCGGCTGAGCATAATGCCGACCGCGGCCAAAGCGGCCTGGCGGCGCAGGACAACTGTGATCATCTTGGCAATAAGAGAAGGATCGGAGGAGACAAGGCCGGCAATGCTTAATTGAAGCCTGACATAACCCCACGCTTCCGGCAGGTTACCGCGGAAAGCCTCCACGCTGGCGCATAGCCGCAAGAACTTAGATAACTTTATCTGGTCAGCGAATTGAGGAACCTGCAAACCGAAAGGATTTTTAACCGCGGCCTGGTAGTCCTGTTTTATCCACCGGGTGCGCCCTTTTATCGCCGGCGATAATTCCTTCGCAATTATGGGCAGCTGCCGCGCGACGTACGCTGATTGCAGCTCAAATATTTCTTTATCCCACTTAAGCGTTTTCAGCGCCATATCAGTTTTCTCGTCCATAGCACCCATCCCTATCTTTATCATGGCGCTTTCGGCCGCCTGGCCGGCGTACTGCTCATCCGGCACATTCGCCTGAAAGTCAGCCAGGCTGGAGGACCAGCCCTTCTCCTTGACGCTCTGTTTCAAGGCCTCCGCTTTTGCGTGCCAGATGCCGTGAGTGAAGAGCACAACCAGCAGCGAGCCGGCTGACACCGCGGCGAGGCGGAGAAGCAGCGGCGGTAGCCCGCGTATTTCCGCGCTGCCGGAAGTATTCACACGATGAGAAATCCATTTAACCCAGAAGAGCTCGCGTGTTTCAGGCGTTTTCTCTCGTATCTCGATCCCTAATATTTTAAAAATCCCCCTTTTGGGCGCTGCCCAGGGAAGAATATAAAAGGATACGGCGGCAGCCGCGAGCAAAGCAGCGGACAGAGTAATAACTGAAGAATTGAACGGAGAAAAAGTGCTAAGGCTAAGGCCGCTTATAAATACCAGGCTAAAGCCCAGCAGCCTCAAAAGAACGAAGGCGCCATATACCGCAAGAACCTTAGACTTAAACAGCCACGCTTTTCTCTTTTCCGGCGAGGTGTTTTTAAGAAAAAAGGGAACTTCTGGAATTACAGTGCACGAACGTCGAGAAAACAGTGCTTCAATCCTGTTTAAATGAGTCAT
>CAIQNV010000087.1 GCA_903873295.1 uncultured Elusimicrobia bacterium | reverse complement strand
TTTGCCCCGCGCACCCTGGAAGATGGAAACCCTTGCGTCGGTTTCCCCCCGCCTTGGGAATTTATGGCGGGGCCCCCCCTTCCGCAAAGGGTGCGCGGGGCAAAACCCCGGCCACCCCTACATGCAAAACTGCTTACTAATTACCGACCACCTAAATTTTCCCCAGTGCCAGCAGGACGGCGCCGGTTACTAATATGTTTATCAGCGCCAGGGGGAGCAGGGCTTTCCAGCACAGGGACATCAGCTGGTCGAAGCGGAAGCGCGGCAGGGTCCATCGTACTACCAGCATGAACCAGCAGAAGAAAATTGTTTTGACGGCGAAGGAACCCGTCTGCAGGGCGGCGACGAGGTAATGGTTGAGCGGGATGGCCGCGCCGCCGGGGAGCATGAAGCCTGTCTCGTAAAGGTAAGGGACCTGCCAACCGCCGAAGAAGAGGGTGGCGGCGAGCATGGAGACGAGAACGATCTCGATGAATTCGGCGAACATGAAGGCGGCGAAGCGCATGGAGCTGTACTCCATGAAGTAGCCGATTATTTCCGATTCCCCCTCCACCAGGTCGAACGGGGTGCGCTTGTTCTCGGCGATGGCGGCGACCAGGAAGAGGATGAAGGCGAAGGGCTGGCAGACCACGCCCCAGGCGGGCACGAAGCCGAACAGGAGTCTGCCCTGCGCCCGCACCATCTCCTGCAGGCTGGCGGAGCCGTAGATCATCATAAGCCCGACGAGGGTGAGCCCGAGCACGACTTCGTAGGAGACCATCTGGGCCGCGCCGCGCAGCGCGCCCAGCAGCGCGAAATTGCTTTTTGAAGCCCAGCCGGCCAGGAAAACGCCGTAGATGGCCAGGCCGGAGAGGGCCAGCACGAAGAAAAGTCCCAGCGGCAGGTCGGCTATCTGCAGCTCCACGCGGTAGCCCAGGACCATGACATAGTCGCCGAAGGGTATCACGGCGAACAGCGCCAGCACCGGGACCAGCGCGAAGAAAGGCGCCAGCGTGAAAAGCAGTTTTTCCGCCCGGCCGGGGACAAAATCTTCCTTGAGTATCATCTTTATCGCGTCGGCTATGGGCTGAAAGAGTCCGTTGAAGGCAAAGCCGAAGACGGAGGCGCGGTTGGGGCCTATGCGGTCCTGCATCAGCGCGCTTACCTTGCGCTCGGCCAGGGTCATCAGGGCGGTAAAGCCCATCACAGCGCCGAGGAAAAGCAGTATCTTCACGGCGGCGGCGCCGGTAAAGAGCAGTATTCCCGCGTTGGCCTGAAAAAATCCCGTCATTTGAAAATTATTTCCTTAAGGGCGTCCTCGGCGGAATCCAGCCGCAGCCCCGCGCCGCTGTAGGCGGCCAGCTTGTTCACCAGGGCCCAGAGAGGCTTCACGCCCTCCGGCGCTTCGACGGGCGCTTCGGTGCGGCGGCGCAGCCCCTGGTAGTTCACAAAAGTTCCCGGGGTCTCGAAATAAGTGGCGTAAGGGAAAGTGGCGTAGGCGCCGGCCGGGATCTCGCTTTTGGCACAGGCGAAAACTATAAGCCGCGGCCCGGAGGTCTTCAGCGCGTCTTTTATTAAAAGGGCCGCGCGCGCTTCCGTCAGCACTACTTTGAACTGGCCGGCCGCAATGCGGCGGACCAGTTCCTCCAGGGAGATCCCGCCGAGGGCTTCTTTCACTAATTTCACTCCGGAGGTATTGGGGGCGGGGTCCTTATTGATAAGGATGCCGTCCTTTATCCCCTGCTCAGCGGTGAGATCGAAGCAATAGCTTTCGGTCTTTATCGCGTCTTTCGCCAGGCGGGCGAGCGCGGCGTTGTCCTCGACGGAAAGCCAGGGCGAGCCCAGCACGGCCACCGCTCCCTTGGCTTCGTCTATGCGCGTGGCGGCTTCGCGCAGGGCGGGCTCCAGGTCTATCAGCCCGTTCTTTATCACGCCTTTGGCCAGCCGGTCCCCCGCCTGCACGGCTTTGTAAGATAGGCGGCCGTGATCGCACAGCCAGGTGTTGGTCTCGGAGTTGGGGCGGGGCGCCAGGCGGTAGATAGTATTTTCATTATGGTGCGCCTCTATTTTACAGCCGGTGGCGCAGCCGAGGCAGATCGTGGGGGTTTTCTTCAGGAACCAGACGCGCTGTTTGAAGCGGAAGTCGCGGGAGGTGAACGCGCCTACGGGGCAGAGGTCCGCGATATTGAGAGAGTAATCGTTGTCCAGCGCCTTCCCTTCTTTAAGGTCTATAAAGGAATGGTCCGATCTCTCCATCACTTCCAGCTCGAAGGTCTTGGTGACTTCCGAGCAGAAGCGGACGCAGCGGGTGCAGAGTATGCAGCGCTCATTGTCCAGCATCAGCCGGGGGCCCGCGGCGCGGCGCTTCTGGCGGAGCACTTTATCCTCCTGGCTGAAGCGGCTCTTGCGCAGGCTGTACTTCATGTAATAGTCCTGCAGGCCGCATTCCCCGGCCTGGTCGCAGATGGGGCAGTCCAGCGGGTGGTTTATCAGGAGGAATTCCAGCACGTCCCTGCGGGCGGCCATTACTTTGTCCGAAGCTGTCAGCACGGCCATTCCGTCGGCGGCTTCGGTGGAGCAGGCGGTGACCAGCTTGGGGCCCCTTTCAACTTCCACCAGGCACATGCGGCAGCTGCCGGAGACGGAAAGCTTCGGGTGGTAGCAATAGCGCGGGATATAAATGCCAAGCTGCTGGGCCGCCTCCAGGAGAGTCGTTCCTTTCGCCACCTCAATGTTTTTTCCGTCGATAGTAAGTTTAGGCATTTCCTATTTTGCTTCAGCGCAGGTCTTTCCCGCGGCGTGCGCTTCGAATTCGGCGCGGAATTTCTTAACGAAGCTCATGACCGGCATGGCCATAGCGTCGGCCAGGGGACAGATAGTCCGCCCCAGCATCCCTTCAGCTACGGAGTAAAGCGTGTCGATATCCTTCTTTTCCGCGCGGCCTTCTTCGAACCGGCTCAGCAGCTTATCTATCCAGCCGCAGCCTTCCCGGCAGGGAGTGCACTGGCCGCAGGATTCGTGGTGATAGAAGCGGGCCAGCACCTGCAGCAGCTTGACCATGCACTGGCTTTCGTCTATCACGATAACAGCCCCGGAGCCCAACATAGAGCCGGCCGCGGCGAGGGATTCATAATCCAGCTTCACCGCCAGGGCTTCCTCAGCGGTGAGCACCGGGGTGGAGGAGCCGCCCGGGAGCACGGCCTTCAGTTTTTTGCCGGTCTTCATTCCGCCGCAGCTTTTTTCGAGCAGGTCGAGAAAAGTCACGCCGAGGGGCAGCTCATAGACCCCCGGCTTGTTCACCGGGCCGCTGACGCAGAAAAGCTTGGTGCCGGCGCTTTTGCCGCTGCCGAGGGCGGCGTACCAATCCCCGCCCTTTTCAATGATCGCGGGTACCGCGGCGAGGGTCTCGACGTTGTTTATTACCGTCGGACAGCCGAACAGGCCTTTTATCGCGGGGAAGGGCGGCTTAAGGCGCGGCTGGCCCTTGTAGCCTTCCAGCGATTCAAGAAGGGCCGTTTCCTCGCCGCAGATGTAGGCCCCGGCGCCGCGGTGCGTAAAGATCTCGAAATTGAAACCCGAGCCCAGGATATTCTTACCTATAAAACCTTTCGCGCGCGCGGCGGCAACAGCTTTTTCCAGCAGCTCGGCTTCGGCGGCGAACTCTCCGCGGATATAAATGTAGCCGTGCCCGGCGCCTATAGCGTAGGCGGCGATAGCCATCCCCTCTATGAGGGCGTGCGGGTTCTTCCGCAGCAGCTCCCGGTCCTTGAAGGTCCCGGGTTCGCCCTCGTCCGCGTTACAGACCAGGTAGCGGGGCCCCTGGGCGTCCTTTGGGATGAAAGACCACTTGAGCCCGGCGGGAAAGCCCGCGCCGCCGCGGCCGCGCAGGTTGGACTTCTTAACTTCCTCAATAATGTCGGCGGGCTTGAGGCCGAGCGCTTTCTTCAGCGGCTTATAGCCGCCGTCCGCGAAATAAGCCTCTATCCCGGCGACGTTATTTTTGAGAAGGATATTTTCCATGTTTAAGCTCTTCCAGGATCACGTCCAGCTTTTCCCCTGTGAGGTTCTCGAAATAGTCGTCGTTGACCTGCATCACGGGCGCGGAGCCGCAGGCGCCGAGACATTCCACGGCGGAGAGCGTGAACAGCCCGTCCTTTGTGGTTTCCCCCTCGGCTATCCCGAGAGCGGCGCGCAGCCGCTCCAGCAGGCCTTCCGCCCCGGCCATGTGGCAGGAAATGTTGCGGCAGACCTGCAGGTGGTATTTGCCGGCAGGCTCCCTGTTGAACATCGTGTAAAAAGTCGCTACCGCTTTCACGCGGGAGTAAGGCAGCTCCAGGAACAGGGCCAGAGCGTCCATCCCCTCTTCCGCCACATACCCGGCCTCTTTCTGCAGCTCATGGAGCAGAGGAATGAGCGCGGCGTCCCTGCGCGGGTATTTGGCGCAGAGCTTCTCCGCTTTAGTCTTAAATTCTTCACTCAGTTTAAAAGCCATATATCAGTTCTGCTTTCGAGACTCCCGACTCTTGACCCCGATCACCTCTCCAACTCTCCCCCGATCATGTTTATCTGGCCGAAGGTGGAGATTATGTCCGCGATATACCCGCCCTTTATCATCTGCGGCAGGCCGCCGGTAAGCGCGAAGCACGGCGGGCGCACGCGCAGGCGCCACGGTTTCCCGGTGCCGTCGCTGACTATATAGAACCCCACTTCGCCGTTGCCGCCCTCCACCGCCTGGTACACTTCCCCTTTCGGGGGCTTTACGCCCTCGATCGTAAGCTTGAAGTGGGCCATCAGGGCTTCTATGTTGCAGGAAACCTCTTCCTTGGGCGGGAGCGTCACGCTGAAATCGGGGTGGCTTATCGGTCCGTCCGGCAGTTGGGCCAGCGCCTGCTCCACTATGCGCATGCTCTGCTTCATCTCCTCCATGCGCACCAGGTAGCGGTCGTAGTTGTCCCCGTTGGAGCCTACCGGGATGTCGAAATCGAAGCGGTCGTAGACCAGGTAAGGTGTGGCCTTGCGCACGTCCAGCGGGACGCCGGTGGAGCGCAGCGCCGGGCCGGTGAAGGAAAAGGAGATCGCGTCTTCCTTTGAGATATGGCCGGTATTATGGAGGCGGTCGTAAAAAATACGGTTGCGGGTAAGCAGCTTGTCGGCGTCGGAGAGGTTCTTCCTTACTTTTTTAAAAGCTTCGGCCGCCATCCGCGCGAAATCCGGAGGCAGGTCGCGCGTGAGCCCGCCGACGCGGGTATAGGCCGGGGTGATGCGGCCGCCGGCCACGGCGTCGGTCAGCCGGTACAGCTCCTCGCGGGCGTTTATGAGGTAGAAGTAAACGGTAAAAGCGGCCAGCTCCATGGCATTGGCGCCTACGCAGGTCAGGTGGTCGGTCAGGCGCGACAGCTCGCTCATTATCACGCGGATGTACTGGCAGCGGGCCGGGGTCTCTATCCCCATCAGCTTCTCAACGGCCAGCGCGAATCCGACATTGTTGATGAAAGGGGACACGTAATTTAGGCGGTCGGTGTAAGGCACGCACTGGTTGTAGGTCACGTTCTCGCAGGTTTTTTCGAACCCGCGGTGCAGGTAGCCTATTTCCACGTCGGCGTCCGTAACGCGCTCGCCCCGGACGGTCAGCAGCACGCGCACAATGCCGTGCATGGCCGGGTGTGACGGGCCCATGTTCAGAACCATGCGCCCGTCCTCGAGCGTCTCCAGGTTCCAGTTCTTCTGCGTTTCCGCGTTCTTCTTTTCCATCTTAAAAATTCTGACTCTTCTCCGCTCCCCGCTCCCCGATTTTCTATTTCCCCTATCCCCTATGCGGTATTCTCGGTTGTCTTTGTTTCAGCGGGTAATCTTTACGCAGCGGATGCCCCTCGAAGCCGTCGTACATCAGGATCCGGCGCAGGTCGGGATGGCCTTCGAATTTTATCCCGTACATGTCGTAAGCCTCGCGCTCGAACCAATTCGCCCCGGCCCAGAGCGGCGTGAGAGAGTCCACTTTGGGGTCGTCCGCTCCGACAGGACATTTCAGGCGGAGGCGGTAATTATGTTTCGAGGAATAGAAGTGGCAGACCAGCTCGAACCGGGGCTCGCGCGGCAGGTAGTCCGCGGCCGTCAGGTCCATCAGGAAGTCAAAGCCCAAGTCGTCCTTCAGGAAAGCGGCCGCCTTCAGCAGCGCCTCTTTCTTCAGCAGCACGGTCTCGTCGCCGCGGAAAGCGTGGGTCTCCAGGATGTCGTCCGGGAATTTGGACCTGATAGTTTCCAGGAGGTAGCTGGTCATTTATATTTCCGGTCCAGCACGGATTCCTTTGAAACTTTTTCCTGCAGTTTTATCAGGGCGTCGAGTATGGCCTCCGGGCGCGGCGGGCAGCCCGGGATGTAGATGTCCACGGGGATGATCTTGTCTATGCCCTGCACGGTCGCGTAATTGTCGTAGAAACCGCCGGAGGTGGCGCAGACGCCGAAGGAGACCACCCATTTGGGTTCGCACATCTGGTCGTAGACGCGCTTTAAGACCGGGGCCAGCTTCTCGTTCACTGTTCCGACCACGAAGAGCACGTCGGCCTGGCGCGGAGAGAACCGCGGGTACTCCGCGCCGAAGCGGGCGATGTCGTAGGCCGAGGCGAAAACCGACATATACTCCATCCCGCAGCAGGCGGTTACGAAAGGATACTGGAAGAAAGAATATTTCCGTCCCCAGTTGACGGCGGCGTCAAGCCGCGTGGTGAGGTAGGAATGCCCGAAGATGGTTTCTAATCCCATTCCAGGGCCCTCTTTTTTACCGCGTAGATAAGGCCGGCGAAAAGAACGGCCAGGAAGGCGGCCATAGCGCAGAAGGCGCCCGGGCCGAGCTGCCTGAAGGAAACGGCCCAGGGGTAGAGAAAAACTATCTCGATATCGAACATCACGAACAGGATAGCGACGAGATAAAAATTAACGCGCGCCGCGCCCCGCGGCTCCATGGCCGGCGGCATGCCGCATTCAAAAGGTTCCTGCTTTACGGGGGTTTTCTTTTTCGGGCCGAACAGCACGGAAAGAACGATCATCCCGGCCGCTACGGCAAGTCCGAATCCCGCGGTTAAAATCAGGGCCAGGTATTGCCGCATCGCTCTAATTTTACAAAATTAATGCGTATTAAATTACATTTGCTTATACTTGCCACGGCTCTTTTTCGCCTTTCCTTAGCTTCGGCTTCCGTCCTCGCCGTCACTTAACCCGCATTATCCAGACCACGGACATATTTATCGGGCGGGTTTCGCTTGCCGTGCGGGGCGCGCCGTTCGCGCCGTCCGTTACGGGAGCCCTCGCTTTATCGGAATCAATTGAGTTTTCGGCGGTATTCGAAAGCCGGGTATCATAGGTGCCGTTAACATTACGGTTTATGGAATACATCGTTTGGTGCCAATGTCCCTGAAAAGCGTCCGCCTGCATTGTTCCCGAGGCGGCCGCTCCCCGCAAGAACCTCGCTCCCCCGTTCAGATCGGGAATTACCTGGCCATTGTACGGGCTGCCGGCATCGCTTAAGGTCTGTCCGTTGCATTCCGCCCAGCCGGAGGGCAGCGCCGGCGTGCCGGAGAGCGACTTGTGCCAGGCTATTATCGACCCAATAGGTACTATGCCGAAGCCGGAGATAGCTCCGTTTACTTCCAGCTTAGTCCCCGGCGTTGCCGTCCCTATGCCGACATTACCGGCGAAATAGTTGTTGGCGCCGGTGCCGTCCGCGTACAAAGTGCCCCCGACAAGCTGGAATTGCTTGCCGGCGGCAAAAGTGTGAAAGCGGATATTGCCCGCGAAATTATCGAGCTGGATGGTCCCGAACGACCCGGCGCCGATAAGCTGGAGTTCCCCTCCCTCATTGACTCCGTCCTGCGGATCGACGCGCAGATAATCCACCGCCGCCACCCCGGCGACATCCAGCTTCGCCCCGGGGTTCGCCGTCCCGATGCCGACATTGCCGAGATTGTTTATTGCCATCGCTATCGTATCTGGCGTACCATCTGATGCTATTACATGAAATTCATATGTTCCGGCAGTGGTTGCATCTGCACCGCTTGCGTAAAAACGTGCTGTCGCTCCATTTTGGTCAAGTCCAAATTTATTTGCCGCATTGAAAAATCCGCCAGCACCTGTTACATTCAAGCCGGTAGTCGCCATTATTGAGCCAGCTACCTGCAAGGTCGCAAGATTCGGATTCGCCGTCCCGATGCCGACGCTGCCGGTTGTTGTTAAGGTCCCAATAACAGTAACCCCTTCATTAGCTATTTGCAATCTGTTTACGGAAGCTGTGTGAAAACGAAGTGTTCCGCCACCGTCACTGCCAGTAATACCTACTGGAGCACCTGCAGTAGTTCCGAAACTTAGAAAATTATCGGCAGGTATGTTAATACCGCCATTAACATCTAATTTTGTAATAGGCGCCGTGGTCCCTATCCCGACATTGCCTCCTGAGGTGGCCAAATAGGCGCTGCTCGATACCCTCAGCCCGGCATTATACGCGCCCGCGCCGGTGGTGGTAAAGCTGGCGGAACTGGCCTGTACCAAGCCGGCCACATCCAGCTTCGCCGCCGGGCTCCCCGTCCCTATTCCGAGGTTGCCCAGAATGTAGCTGGTTCCCGTGCCGTCGACATACAGGCTGTTCCCGATATACACGGGATAAGAAATCTGCCCGCCCGCGCTGCCATAGCCGAGGTGCAGTCCGGTGTTGGTGTCGATATAGGAGCCCTGGAGCCAGGCCTGGCCCATGCCGAGCCCGCTGGTGTGGAACGAATCAGCGTTAACCTCGCTGTAGGGAGAATTGCTAGTGCTGTCGTCGATCACGTTGGTGGTCGGATAGGTGACATAAAACCTGTTCTGCGCGCCGAGCGTGCCCTGAACGTCCAGCTTATATGCCGGCGCCGTAGTCCCGATGCCGACATTTCCCGTATAGCCCATGATCCTCATCCGCTCGGTCCAGGACACGGCATCCGTCTGGTTGGTTTCAAAACGAAGGTGCAATCCGTCCCACGCCCCGGTCCCGTCCCCGGCGGCTACGAGCCGCGCCGCCTGGCGGGTCCCTGTATCCGCACCCCCCCAGCCCGAGCTGAATGTCGCGCCCATACTTATGGAGCTTATCCGCCCGTTCCCGCCGGATGAGGGGTTGATATCGATATTCGTGCTGGCGGTATCCACTACGGATAATTTTGAACCCGGTACCGAGGTACCGATGCCGATCTTGCCGCTTTTTATCACGAAGGTGGACGTCCCGACGGCGAAACTGCCGCCGGGGATGTCCGCGGAACCCCTGAGCACCGAATAGCCGTCGACGGATAATTTGTCCAGGACTTCAAATTCAGCCGCATGAACCGGCACCCCCGGAAGGTGGGTAAAAAGCGCTGAAATTAAAGCTTTTCCGATTAAATTCATAAAGAAAAACATACACTGCGCACATATCTGCCCGCAGGTTTATAATATACATGATATTTGCGAATAAATCCCGAAGGAAAACCGAAAGTAAGAGCCTGAAAAGCAATAGTCGGCGGCCCCGTACGGCCCGTAGCCGGCTTTCCTGAGGCCGATGACTTACGGCGGCGGTTTTGATAAACCGCACTTACTTAACCCCCTGTTAAACGATATGGTAGAATACGGCCATGGCCAAAACTAAAACATTCGGCAGCATTCTGACGAGGCTGAGGAGAGAGCGCGGCTTCTCCGGAGCGTATAAATTCTATAAGAGCGTAGGCGGAAGCAAAGGGCTGGGTTTTTCTTTCGTGAGCTACTGGGACCTTGAACGCGGCAAAAAACTGCCCAAGAGCTGGCGCCTCAAGGCTATCATGGCCGCCTTTGGCATCGAGCCGGGATCCGCCGAGGAGCGGGAGCTGGTCCGGGCTTATTTCAGGGAGCTTTCGGGCTCCGAAGAGCTGCTCCAGTGCTTGTCGGCTCCTGCTCCCGCCGTCGGGGACCTCCCCAGCAGGGAGCTGGCGGAAACGGCTACCCACAGGACGCTCTCGCAGCTCAGCGTCGCCCTGACGCCGGAACAATGGAAATTGCGCACCCGGGATATGGCGACGAATGTCTGCCATAATTTCCTGGCGGAGACCGCCGGCTGGGTGACGGTGAGGGAATTGTCGGAAGCGACCGGTTTCAAGCATGAAGCCGTAAGGAAGGCGCTGAAAGTTCTCGCTTCCGGCGGGTTGTTGGATCTTTCGGGGGAAAAAGCGCGCGGCCGGTTCACGGGAAAAGTGATACGGCTCCAGCCGCTGACGCCGGAGACGGCGCCGGTCAGAGCGGCGCTGCGCAAAAGCTGGGATGAACTGCTGGCCGCTTCAAAGCGCGTCGCTCTGAAAAGAACGACCATACGCATGACGAAGGCGAACCTGGACCTGTATTGCCAATATCTGGGAAAGGCCGTAAATCTGGCCGCTAGCTACGGCAATGCCTCTGAAAACAGGCAGGACTCGGCCATCTATTGCGTGGACGCCGGCATCTTCAAGCTCTTTCCCAAAGCCTGAGCTGCGCGGTAAAGAAAGTTTAAAGCGGCCTGTCAGAGGTCCCGGGCGGGGACCACGCAGCGGAAACCGTTGCAGTTGTACCTGAGACCCGGGTAGTTCCTGTAGCGGTTAGCCGAGCGCAGGTAGCTGTGGACGAGGTTCCACGCCCCGCCCCGCAGGCACCGGTGGGACCCGGAATCCGGCCCTTTGGGATTCTCCCCGGGGCTTATTTTATAGTAATTCATGTCGTACCAATCGGACACCCACTCCCAGGCATTGCCGTGCATGTCATACAGCCCGTACGGATTCGGCTTCTTCTGCCCCACCGGGTGCGACTGGCGGTTTGAGGTTTTTCCGTACCAGGCATACTCGCCAAGCTTGCTTTCATCGTCGCCGAAGCTGTAATCCGTGTCTGTCCCCCCGCGCGCGGCTTTCTCCCACTCCGCCTCGGTGGGCAGGCGGCCGCCGGCCCAGTTGCAATAAGCTGCCGCCTCGTTCCAGTCCACATTGATTACCGGGTGCTGGTCGGTGCCCCAACTTTCCTGCTCGGGCATTACCCAGCCTGCAGCTTTGGCAAAGTCTTTATACTGCGCCGCGGTCACTTTGTGTTTATCTATGTAGTAGGCGTCGAGATATACCTCGTGCCGGGGGCGCTCGACCATCCTCCCCTTGCCTTCCGGCGAACCCATGAAGAACGCGCCGGCGGGGACCAGGACCATTCCTTTTATTCGTTCCAGCTTCCTCGCTTCGCGCAGCGCAGCCTCGGCGATTTCGGCCGCCGACTGTTCTTGTCCATGCTTTCCGCCGCCGGAATATCTCAGCCTATCTCTTTCTGCTTTTGAGAGCGTATAAAAAAACTTGTGGATCTTCCAAAACCAGGCTAATGCTTTTTTAAAAACCGCGAATAACACTATAGATAAGATGGGAATGCCTACAAAAAGCATTAAACCCTGAACGATCTCACCGCTGTCATTCATAAAAGCAGGCAGGTCGGACAGTTCTTCTGTTTGTTGAACAGTTGCCTGTGGAGGTGTAGAAAGCATATTGAAAAAAACGGAAAACTTCCCTTACCGCTATAATACAATAACTCGGAGGCTCCCCATAGCCTACTGCCAGATTTCCGTGGCTGTGCCTACGGAAAGGCTGGCTTCATATTGGTCCTGGCCTACGGCCCCTGCAGTACGGTTCAGATACAGAGTGTAAGCGGTGCCGCTGGAGCCCCTGACCCGCAATTCATATGTCGTCGCCGTGGCCAGGCTGTTCGTGTCAATTATTCTTATTACGGCATTATCGGGCGTGGAGGCGGTATCTACGCCATACGGCTGCGCGGTGATGCCCGCCCACCGGTTATTGGAGGCGTTAGTTGTATTTGCCAGCAGCACGCCGTTGCGCGTTACGATATAAACCGTATCATGATGCATTTCACCGTTGACTATCCAATCCAGAATTATCATGTTCCCGGCTTTTTTAGGCGTGATCGTCAGACGCAGAGGCGTGACCTCAGTACCATCCCCGGTTATAGGCGCGGCGAAGGTGCTTTGATCCCGTGTCTGAACCACGACTATATTGGCCATTGTGCCGGCCTTCACAATATTTCCGGTTACATATAGATTGTTGGCTATGCGGACATTATTGTCGCCATTGCCCACGGACATCAACTCGGTAACCATGTCGGAATTATTAAAGAACCTTGTGCCGCCGTAATTATAATGCGCCCCTATGCTGATGCCTGTATGATATGCGATGTTCAGGTCCGGATAAGGATTCGTCCACGGGCCCGGCGCCTGGTATATGCGGTAATCCGAACTCGGCGCGGGCTGTCCGCTGTCCCCGCCAACGCCGCTGAAATAAAGCGACCCGACGGTAGGATTTGCGCCGGAAACGAGATTGGCAGAGGTGCCGGTGACGCTCACGGGCCAGGTGCCGGAGGCGTTAGCTCCCCCGGCGTAGGCGTACCTTGAATCCAGCGAGACGCCGTTCAGCTGAAATCCCCCTACCGCGTTCACCACCCCGGTCGTCCAGATACCTGTTCCGACGGCTGACTGGGTAACTCCGTTAGTCATGAACAGCGCCTGATGTGCCAGGCCCGCTTTTGACTCTCCGCCGATATTGCTATGGGTCCAGGCGATACCGTACAGGGTCCCGGGCGAAGCGCCGTCCGCCGGCAATTTGTAGGCGTCGCCCATGGCGAATACTCCCTGATACTTGGTAGCGCTGTAAAGGCCGATATTCCCCAGTCCGTAATTATTGAAATAGATATTCCCCGCCATCGTATCGCCGGTATCCTTGCGCAGGAAAGACGCCGCGTGCAGACTGTCGACCGTATCGGCGTTCGCCGCCGAGGCGGCGCTCGGCACGGTGCCGGTAACATTGCTGCCGGTCAGATTGGTAAGATTGGCGCCGCTTATAGCGGGCAGTGATGCGATCGATGGATTTGGATAAGTGCCGCTCAGGTTCCCCCCCGCCGCGCCGGTGGGCGCCGCCCCCGCGGCCGTCCCGGTGACGCTTATAGGCCAGGCGCCGGACACGTTGGCTCCCCCGGCATAAGCGTATTTCCCCGACAAAGCGGCGCCTGCCTCGCGAAGGCTTCCCGAAGCGTTAATATCTCCGCCCTGCACATCAAGCTGATATCCCGGCCCCGTAGTCCCAATACCGATTTTCCCGTCTTTGACAACAAAGGTCGAAACGGCCACGGCGAAACTGCCGCCGGTGATATCGGCGGAGCCGCGAAGTACCGTGTAGCCGTCCACCGAGAACTTGTCCACAACTTCGAATTCCGCGGCGCACAGCAGAGCCCCGCCGAAGAGGCGGGTTAAAAGTGCTGCTATTAAAAATTCCCTGGCAATGTTCATGAGCACTAGGCACTAGGGGACGCTACACGATAACTCGATTGTTTTTTATTCTGTCGTAAGATTTATAGATTATAAGAAATTCAAAGTTGCCGGACTACCAAGCAGCGTTTTTTAATTGTATTTAGCCCTATCACAGTCCCATCGTCTCTATCCCGGCATAAAGTTATCGAGTTATCGTGCAGCGTCCCCATAGCCCCTAGTGAAGAATCGTAACGGTGATTTCGGTCAAGCCGGACGGCTGCGCGGCCGGACCCTCGCCCAGATCGGTCAGTTTCACGATCTCCTCAAGAGTATTTTTCCCCATCGCTTCGGCTTTGATCGCGATGTCTATCAAGCGGCTGGTTCCGCTGTTAGGCAGCTTGATGACAAGGCCGCCGTGGTTGCTGAAAGTCCCGTCGTTCGGGCGGTGAGTATAAAATTTAATATTGCCTGTGATGGAAGCTGGGGTAGTGAAATAGCCGAAGCTGGCCGTCATGCACCAGTTCCGCTGGACCAGGAAATTGCCGTAGTTATGATTGGTATAGGCGCTTGTCCCGCCGCCGTCGATATATTGCATGACCTGGTATTCACAGGCGACGGCCCCTGCATTATGGCCCGGCAGATAGGCGATGGTGATCTTGAATATCCCGCCGTTCTTTCCGGCAAAGTTGCCGGGGTAATACAATCGGGCCCAATGGGCGTAGGTGTCGCTCTGCGCTACGTCCCCCGCGCTTTCGATATGGAGCAGCAGATCGCGGGCGTAGACAAAGCCCCCTCCATAGCCCTTGCTGACCGTAGTCTGAAGGGCGGAAGTATTGGCTACGGTCAGGTTGTACAGAGGCGAGGCCGTGCCGATGCCGACGCTGCCGCCGACTATTAAGCCGTTCGCCGGTGCTGCCGCGCCTGCCGCGCCGATAGAGACGCCCCCGCTGGTCGCAAAGGTTCCGCCGAGCCTGCTGCCGAAGCCATAATACGCGGCGCCCGGGTCGGCGACCACCAGCGAACCCATTGTTAAATATGAAGAGTATGCGCCTGTTGTCCCAGTAAAATGACCGATGGTATTCAGCGCGCCGTTAACATCCAGCATGGCTGTCGGGTTCGTCGTTCCGATGCCGACATTGCCGGAAGCGTTTATAGTCATTCTTGGCGCGGCATTGAGGCTGTATCCTGAGCCCGTGAAAAAATCGAGCCGCGTGGAGGGATAGGTTCCCTGACCGGAAATAGCGGCGACCTGCGTAGTGTTATGGGAAGCGTCGCGCTCTTTGCTGAAAACTATTGTGGGAGCCGTGCCGGCATCAAAAATGCCCGTATCATGAATAAATATCGAGCCTTTTGCCCAGTTCGGATTAGTCGAAAGGATTTCAGCTTCTGTTCCTCTGATATCCAGGATCGTCGCCGGTGCCGCCGTCCCGATGCCGATCCTTCCGTCTTTTATAGCAAAGGTCGAAATGCCAACGGCGAAGCTGCCTCCGGGGATGTCAGCAGAACCCCTGAGCACCGAATAGCCGTTCACGGAGAATTTATCCAGAACCTCAAATTCCGCGGCGTACAGCGGAACCCCTCCAAAAAGGCGGGCTAAAAGAGCCGCAATTAAAAGTTTCCCGGCAATGCTCATAAATCTCTATCGGATAAAAACAGCCATATCTACATCATGCAGGGCCGTTGTCCCGGCGCCGCAGCCATAAGTATTTCCGTCGAAGGCGTTGTTAGAGGTGTAAAGAGAGCCGTTCGATCCGAATCCTCCCTGCGTAGCGCAGTAACCGTTAAGCGCGGCGCCTTCATAATAGCAGCCCCAGCCGGAGCGGGTATGCCGGCCGCCCCAGCCTCCGAAATTATGGCCGTTGCAGTTAATGGTAGGGCATTCGGCGGCATAATTGGTGCCGAGCCGGGTCACATTGGTCGCGTCGAGCGGCTGGTAGGTGGAATTAATGATCATGGCCTCCGGGTTGTCTATGAAAGCGTCTCCCGCGTTCCTGGCGCGGCCGTTCGAGCCGACGGAGCCGGTGTTCGCCGTGCGCGCGCCGGTGATGGTCGTATTCGTCAGGTTATTGAACATCCAGTACAAGGTCTTTCCGGCCGCCGCCCCCGTCAGCGTATAGGTGGCGGTCCCCATTTTAGCGCCGTTGTTGTTGGCCATCATCATAAGCTCCGCCGCCGCCAGCTGGCTGAAAGACGTGGATTTATAATCGGCGGCAAAAGGAGAGGCGACGCTGCCGTACTGCGCGGTGCCGGTCCAGAAATCAGTATCATCGTAGTGGCGGATATTCCCGTCGCTCGTCTGCAGATCGAGCGCGAGCGTCCAGCCGCCGCCGTGGTTCGTCATATCACAGTATGCCTGGAAGGCGTCCGAGGTCGCTCCCCCGTTCGGGTCTATCCAGTATGTTCCCGACCCTGCGGAGCCGCCCGCAGTATCTATGATGCCCTTGCAGCTCAGCCCGGTGTTAGCCTGACTTTCGCCGGAGCCCTGCGCGGTAAAAGCTCCTGAGAGCGTGCTTAACAGCCCGTCGGGATTTGTGACTTTGATCTCCTTGGCTCCCGTAGAAGCTTGAGCCGGAGCGGTGGCGGTGATATGCGTACTGTCCACCGTGGTGATATTCGTCGCCGAAACGCCTCCGATAGTCACGCCGGCGGGCGTGCCGAAGCTCGAGCCGATTATGGTGATCGCGTAGCCGCCTCTTGTGGCGCCGACGGCGGGATTTACGCTCGTGGCCTCGGGAGGAGTATTTTCAAAGGTGCGCCAGCCCGTGCCTGTGCAGCCCTGGAAATTAGTTCCTGTCCAGCGGATCGTACCGGCTTTGGCCGCGTCGCAGTTCCCCGTATCGTTCGCCAGTTTAACGCCGCCGCTCACCTCAAGCTTTGCGGCTGGATTTGTGTTTCCTATTCCGACCCTGCCCGAAGTGGAAACAACCATCTCCGTGCCTGAAATCGAGCCGGTCTGAACCATAAACGCCGTGGAAACCGTATCCGCGCCCACTATGTTCAGCCTGGCGCCCGGCGCCGTGGTCCCGACTCCGATGTTGCCGGCCTGATTCATGAATAATTTATTGTCAAAATTAAGATACGGGTTGCTTCCTGAATTGGTCATCCTGAATAATGCGGAGGCCGCCGCTCCATCGCCGCCGGCATTGGTCTGGGTTATTTGTATAGCTTGCGTATTTGCGGCGGCAGTAAAATTCAAGTTTAAGATCCCGGTCGTCCCGGCGGTTCCATTCCCGTTGCGCTGTATATCCAGCCGATAAGCAGGCCCCGTAGTCCCGATCCCGACGTTTCCGGCCTGCGCAAGGTACACGCGCTCGATAGACGAGCCTGCACCGGAGCGCTCTCTGAACGCGAGGCCATTTGTGGCGCCATAGCCGCCCGGATCCTGGTTGGACAATTCCCACCAGAAATTAGGATTACTGGTATAAATGCTGATGAACCCCCGGATATTGCTTGCGTCCGTCGCCGGCTGAAAGCGCGCGATTTCACTGTTCACATTACCCACTATCCCCAACTTCGCTCCCGGCGAAATTGTCCCTATGCCGACATTGCCGTCCTTCACCACTAAGGTGGAACCGCCCACGGCGAAGCTGCCGCCGGGGATGTCGGCGGAGCCGCGGAGTACCGTGTAGCCGTCCACCGAGAACCTATCCAGAACTTCAAACTCAGCGGCATGCGCCGGCCCTCCTCCGAAAAGGCGGGCTAAAAGAGCTGCAATTAAAAGTCTTCCGATAAACCTCATAAAATGAAAGCCATATAAAACGGCTAGTTAGTATTACTGCAGCAAAAGGTTCCGGCAATATAAGTATCCGGGTAGCAGCCCCAGGGGGTGGATCCCCCGCTATTACGCGGCAAAGACATCATGATATGTGCCCCTGCGGTACAGGTATATGTGCCGGTGGCGCTGCCCCAGGGGCCAAAAAAAGCTTCCGGGGTTCCGTAGTAATTACCGCCCACCCAGGAGTATCCCGATGGCGTAGCTATGTTATAGCCCGGCCTGGCGAGTGAAGCGAACCCGCCATACCAGAGGTCGGGAAAGGTGCACATATGATACCCGGCCGCGCAGGCTGGCCCCGGCCACGCGGCGGCTGTTGCCGTGACATACGCGTATTCAGTGCAGCCTGCTTCATCCACCCAGACGCCGCGCCTGTTCTCGCATATAACCTTCTGAATGTATGCTTTAATATCGGAACTCGCCGTGCCTGTTTCAGAGCCGCCCACTTTCAAGGTTCCGTTCACTTCCAGCTTCGCTATCGGCGCCGTAGTTCCTATGCCGACCTTCCCGTCATATTTTAAATATACCTGGCCGGTATTGTATGCGTTGCTATTGTAGGTTTCAAGCGCCATATCGGCGGCATGTCCGATATTGCCGGTCCAGTTCTTTTTTATAGCTCTTATCCTGGAAGCCAGCGTGCCTTCTCCGCCCCCGCCGCTGCCAAGCCTGAACAGTAATTGCGCCTCCGTATCGATAGGGTTCGCGTTATTCCTCAGCATTAACAATGAGGAGCTGGCGCTGTCATACACTTCCAATTTGGCGTCAGGCGCGGTTTTTCCTATGCCGACGCTGCCGTTCACCGCCAGAGCGGCGGTGGTATAGTTGGCATCGGCGTACCCGATATTAAGACGCGGATTAGTGCCGCCGACAGCCAGGCCGTACGACGAGCCCCTTAGCCTGACCTGGTCCGCGCCGGCCGTATTCCATACGACATCTGAATATACGTTCGCCGCGGTTTCAAGCATAAGGCTCGGACCGCTGCTCCCGGCGCTTAAATTATAGCCGAACCTTAAATTTGAATTCGAATCGGTTACCTGCAGCCTGGCGGCGGGCGCGGTAGTCCCGACGCCCACATAGCCGTTCCCCTGTATCATCAGGCCGGTGCGCCAGTTCCAGGAGCCGCCGGTGCCCGGATTGTAATTATCCCTGACCTGCAGGTACAGTCTGCCGATAGCATGGCCGGTGGTATTATCGTTCGGAGACGCGAGTATCCTGGCCTGCGACCAGATATTAGTGCCGTCCGTATTGGCGGGAAAAGCGAAAGTTATCGACGGGCCCTTCCCGATGGTCCTGCCGCTCTCCGTCCCTTCCAGCAGCAGGCCTGACGCCGGCATGCCGATATCCGTCCCGTAAAACTCGGTCTGGGAGATCTCCTGGATATGCAGCTTATTGGCGGGCGCCGTTGTTCCGATGCCGATATTGCCGTTCTTCACCACAAAAGCCGCCCCCCCCACGGCGAAGCTGCCGCCGGGGATATCCGCCGAACCCCTGAGCACCGTATAGCCGTCCACTGTGAATCTGTCCAACACCTCGAATTCCGCGGCGTAAGACGGCCCGCCCGTCAGGCTGAGGCCGTTAAGGATCAAAATAGCCGCCAGTTCTATCCTCTTTCTCATGATCTTAAGCCGCTGTCTGGTAGAGTCATTTCCCTGTGCTAAGTTTTGTCTCTAAGGCCTCTATCCTCTTTTGTTGTTCCTGTATCGCTTTTACCAGATAGGGAATGATCGAGTCGGTTTTCAATGCCAACATCCCATCCGGTCCTGCTGTTACTGTATCCGGCAGTACGTCCCGCACTTCCTGGGCTATGAACCCCGCCTGAGCTTTTTCTCCTCCGATGTAATCGAATTTAGCGGGCTTTAGTTGCTGAACGATATCCAACCCCGTCTGAATATAATTTATATTTTCTTTCAGCCTTCTATCCGAACCAAAAGCCCACGATGCGGCCTTGAGATAACCATAGCCGTCGTCCCTTATCAGAAAGTTGTTAACAGCATCACCGGACGGCCTTACAACAATGCTATGGGTAGCGCTGGTGGCGCCAATTCCTACAACATGCAATTTATAGCCCGGCTCCGAAGTGCCGATGCCGACATTGCCGTTTATTATCATTCCGGTCTTGGCGGTGTTAGCCCAGTCATAGCCCACCGCAAAACCGTTGCTTACAGAGAAGCTGCCCCAGCCGTTAAATTTGAAATATCCCGGGATCGTATTATCGGAGCGGGTTGCGCTTATAAGTATCCCGGTGGTATCGGCCTGAAAATTTAATTTCCCGGCCGTGTAACTCGTTCCGATGCCGGCACTGGCGTTAGTAAGTGTGAGCGCGGAGGCCCAGCCCGAACCGGGACTTGAGGAATTGTACGCGGCGTTCGTCCATATCGTTGCTCCGCCGGCGGCCGGCTGTATATCAATAGCCCCGCCAGTTCCAGCTTGAGCAAAAACACTCTCCCCGCGGACTTCGAATAACTTTCCGGGGGCCGTAGTCCCTATTCCGACATTGCCCGCCGGGGTGATCCGCATTCTCTCGGCCGGCACATCGCCGGCGGCGGTGGCGAATCTGAGATCGGCATAATTGCCGGTCTGAGGTTGAACAGAGCTGATAGCGGCCGCCCTAAGAATACCGGTAGCTCCGTTCGGCACAAAATTCAGGGAAACTCCCGTGCCTGCAACGTCCGCGACGCGGTTCGAGAGAGTCAGGTTATTCGTAGTCGCGCCGCCACTGTCGGCTTCGGCTTCAAGTTTTGCGGAGGGCGTTAATGTCCCGATGCCGACATCGCCGTCTTCTCCGTTGATGAACATTTGATTGGTCCAAGCCGCGCTGTTGCTGCGCTGCTGAACGAGGAAGCCGACCGTTCCGGACAGGTCGATACTGGTTAATCTTGTCCCGTAGCCGCTGCCGTATTCCGACGACTTTAACTCAAGCCCGCCGGCGGTCGCCGCGCCGCTCCCCGTCCGCGCGAGCTGAAAATCGCCCTTAAGAGTCGCCTCCGCGGTGCCCGGATTGTCGTTTATGTTCACTGCCAGCTTTGTCTGGGGGTTTGTAGTACCGATGCCGACATATCCGGAGTCCGTGACCCGCAGTTTCTCCATCGTAGCGCCGCCGGATGAGCGCGTGCGGACGATAAAAGCCCCTTTCTCCGCACCGGCCGCGGCGTCTATCCAGACAGCGCCGAAATCGGCCGCAAGCTCCTGCGAGTTAGCGCTGTTATCCAGCATCAGCTGCACCAAAGAGCCGAAACCTGCGGCGGGGGTCCCGGTAGAGCTCTCCCCGAACCTGACAGGCGAGTTCAGGGAATTTGTCCCGGCGGTGAGCCCCTTCACATATAGCTTGCCGCCGGCGGTAGTAGTGCCGATGCTGACATTGCCGGCGAAATAGTTGTTTCCGGAGCCGCTTGAAACAAGAACGCCGGTCTGTGAAATATTTCCGCCGACCGTCAGCATCTGCTCCGGGGCTGTGGTACCGATGCCGACGCTGCCGGCGTTTGTCACTACCAGTCTGTCGCTGCCTAAAGTTCCCAAGGAGATAAACCCGCCGCCGCTGGAAACAGAATCGTCTCCGCCGAGCTCGACGTACGCCTTGCTTCCGTTGGTAAATGAATTATCCACCGCGTATTGGATCCTGTACGCGGTACCTTGCCAACTCGCTCCCGCTATCCTGCGGTATGGCGCGAATTGGAGACGGAGCCGGTTCCCGGCGCTATTCTGTATTTCGACCGGATAAATATAATTTCCGGCCGCTTCACCCAGATTCCCGCCGTTCACGATGATCCCGGTAGACAAGTTGGTTCCGACGCTGCCGCTCCCGATCTCAAGGTTAGCCTTGGGCGCTATAGTCCCGATGCCGACACTGCCGCTCTTTACCACGAAGGTGGAACCGCCCACGGCGAAGCTGCCGCCGGGGATGTCGGCGGAGCCGCGGAGCACCGTGTAACCGTCCACCGAGAGCCTGTCCAGCACCTCAAATTCCACGGCATAAGCCGCCGCCCCCCCCAGGAGGCGGGCTAAAAGCACTGAAATAAAAAGTTTCCGGGAAAAACACATAACATTAAAACTTAAAGCAGCGTCCCTAATACCGCTTTTATTTATTAGCACCCAGCGGGATCCATTCGGCGGTGCAGGTTCCGGAACCACTGTTTACTTTTACCAGGTAATACTCCCCTTTGCGCACCGGCATGCAAAATGAGCTCAAATGTTCATAATCCACTCCGGAAGTTCCTATTCCGCCGGCCCGGCCGCGCAAATTTACCGGAGGATTAGCGGTTCCGGTATAACCCCTTAAATCATAAGTGTTTCCATGAGTCACAACCACAACAACCACAAATCCATCCGTATCCGCCAGATATGTCGTGCCCAGCGTCAAGGCTGTCCAGGCCCCGAACACTTTCACCGCGCCATTTACCTGCAAGTTGCCGGCGAAGGAGGAATCACCGGTGCCTTTTACGGTCAAGCCGCCGCCGGCAGCCGTAGTAAGCAGCATTCGCTCATTGGTCCCGTTGGCGTCCCTCCAGGAATGGTTGCCGTTGGCCGCATAGAAAAGTGTGCTGCCGTTGATACCAAGGCCGTAGCTGGTCCACAATTGCAGCTTCAGATTGTTGGAAGTGTCGTTATCGGAAAATATGATCTTTTGACTGCCGTCGAGGCCGATATTGCCCGCGCCGACATACAAAGCCTGCCCCGGCGCCGTAGTCCCGATACCGACATTGCCCGTGGCGCCGATGGACAGCGCTTCGTTAGCGGTCCCGTTGGTCGTCCCGTCCGTGGCGTCGATCGTAGTGCGGGGAACTCCAGAGCCGTCGGATTTTATCCGGAGGCTTGAGAGCCATTGCCCCGTCGGAACCCCCAACTGTATGCCGAAGTTCTGGTTACTGGCGTAGCTGCCCGAGCGCACATCCAATCGCGCCGCGGGCGCCGTGGTCCCGATGCCGACATTGCCGGAATCTTTGAGTGACATCACCGTAACATCTGCGGTCTGCGTCTGATTTGCCCCCGACTTTAAGGCGATATCTAACTGTGTCTTTGGAGCTGTTCCCGTAGTATAGGCATATAGGTTAAAATCCGCGGTCGCGCCGTAATATTGTCCATTAACCGTCGGGCGATAAAATCTCAGGAGTGTTTGGCTTGTTGCGGACTGCCCATTCCCAACTGCCTCTATCACCGGGACTTGTCCTACCACATCGCCTGGATACAATGCACTGGTATGTATTTGAAGCTTGGCATCGGGAGCCGCCGTCCCGATGCCGACATTGCCGGCGCTATTAAGATATAGTCCGTAACCCGCCGTCGCAGTGGTTGAAAGATGCGCGCCCGCCGAGTCTATAACCTCCAGCCCGTAAGCCGGGTTTGTAGTCCCGATGCCGACATTGCCGGTATTCGTAACACGCATTCGTTCATATATGCCGGTTGTGTTGTCCTGGTTAGTGCTGAAAATGAGCGCCCCGCCGCGGGCCAGAGCGGTAGCTCCGTCCCGTATAGCCGATACGGCAGCCACTCGTTTCTCCGCCGAACCGCTGCGGAGCGGGTCTCTGAACCAAAGTACGCCAAGGGCGGACTGGTCCGCATCCGGCAGGTTGCCTTCCAGGTACACATCGGTCCGATTGCCCGCCACGGCGATATCCAATACCGCCGCCGGGCCTGTAGTCCCGATGCCGACGTTGCCGGCGAAATAGTTATTGCCGGTCCCGCTGGAGATAAATACGCCGGTCTGGCTGATGCTGCCGGTCACAGTCAATTTTTGGTCCGGCGCCGCCGTCCCGAGGCCGATGTTGCCGTTGCTCTTTATTCTCATCCGTTCGGTAGTCGTTCCGGCACCGTTGCCGACAGTAAAAATAAAACTGGCGGGATTGTATCCGGCGGCAAAAGTGTCTTCCGCCGCATAGCTTATTCTCCCGCTCTCTAAGAAGGCGGTACCATTGTAGCCATAGCCTATCCAGGCGGCAAAAGTCGTAGCTGTCAAAGCTGTCGGAGCCGCCTTTGTCCCGCCGGCGTTATACTGCGACATATGGCCGTGCCCTAACCCATAATTCCTGACTTGAACATTGGGAAACCTGCCTGTTGTCGGCGCCTGTGTGTTTTCAACAGCTAACACCACAACCTCATCGGAACCGGAAACCAGCAGCTTCGCATCGGGTGTTCCCGTACCTATGCCCACATTTCCGCCGTTAAAATAGCTGGACCCGCTTGCCTGGATAGAAACCTGATTGACGCCTGCGCTGTTGAGCGCGAGCTGTCCGTTATCGTTCGTCGCGGATGTTCCGACAAGGTACCCCACTGTTGAGCCTGCGGCATTGGTTAAAGAGATCCCCGACCATTGTGTTCCGGTCTGAATATTAAGTTTGCTGTTAGGCGAAGCCGTCCCGATCCCGACATTGCCGGCGGTGTTTAAATATAACCCGTAACCCGCAGTTGCAGTGGTAGAAAGATGCGCGCCCGCCGGGTTTATAATTTCCAGCCCGTAAGCCGGACTTGTCGTTCCGATGCCGACCTTGCCGCCGAACAGGCCTGTGCCGCTGATGTTCAGGTGGCCGGCCTGCTGCGCGCCCGGGGTGGCGGCCTGGAGCTGGACGTAGTTCCCGCCGCCCGAGAGCGGCGCGTAAAGCGAGGCCAGCGCGGATCCGCCCTGATAAACAGTTGTGGCGTTCAGCGTGCCGCTTACGTCCAAGTTGTAGGCAGGCGCGGTAGTCCCTATGCCGACATTGCCGGCCCCGGCTATAGTAAGGACTCTGGCCGATACCCCGAGGCTCGTGAAGCGGTTAAAATTAATCGAATAATCGCTGCCGATAGTGAGGAAGTCGGAGCTGTTATCCTTATCCTGCAAAGAAAGGAGTGCGGCCGACGAACCAGAATAACCAGGATACCCCCCTTTTATAAGAACAGCCGGAGAAAGAGCGTCTGTCGGGCCGTATACAACAAGTGGTCTCCCTGGCGCCGTAGTCCCGATGCCGACTTTTCCGCTTTTTACCACAAAGGTGGAGCCGCCCACGGCGAAGCTGCCGCCGGGGATGTCGGCGGAGCCGCGGAGCACCGTGTAGCCGTCCACCGAGAGTCTGTCCAGTACTTCAAATTCAACGGCATAAGCAGCCGCCCCTCCCAGGAGGCGCGATAAAAGCGCTGAAATAAAAAATTTACTGGTAAACCTCATAGGGAAACAACCTGCCGGCGCGCGATTATCTTTGCGCAGATATTATAGTATTGATGATATTAGCGGGCGAATCCCGAAGGAAACACGAAGGGAAAAAGGGAGTTTCGGGGACAGTATACCTATCTCTACAAGGCAACATTCACGGAATTATTCTGTAATTGAATATACTGTCCCTATAACCCACCTCGTGGCGCGAATTAAGTTGTGTGTCGCCGTAATTCACTTCAGCAGCAGATTCAGGGCGGTCATGGCGGCTCTGGTGAGGCGGGCGTCAAGGAGGCCCTGCCTTATGGCGCGGGCCTGCGCTTCTCCCCCCCAGTGGGGGCCGCTTTCGCGCTGGAGCCTGGCGCAGATCTGGCGCACCGCGCGCTCTATTTCCATCAGCTTTGGTTCATGCTCTTCCCTTTGCGCCGCCGGTTTCAGCGCGTTTCCGCGCGCGGCCAGCTCATAAGCCAGCACCGCCACCGACTGCCCAAGGTTCATTGAGGGCTGCTTTTCGCGCGTGGGGATGTTTATTATGGCGCCGCAAAAAGAAAGCTCTTCCTTGGTCAGGCCGGTTTTTTCTGAGCCGAAAAGTATCCCGGTTTTGCCTGCGTTTTTCGCGATATAGGCCGGGGCTTCGGACAGGAGTATCACGTCCCGCCCGGGCTTCAGTCTGTGCAGCGAGGAGGTGCCGAGCAGCAGCGAGCAGTCCGCGGCGGCTTCGAGAACGCTGTCGTAGATCCTGGCCGAGTTCACCACGTCCATCGCGTCTATCGCCGAGACCGAGGCCTCGCGCCGCCA
This sequence comes from uncultured Elusimicrobia bacterium, assembly GCA_903873295.1. Taxonomy (GTDB): domain Bacteria; phylum Elusimicrobiota; class Elusimicrobia; order Elusimicrobiales; family UBA9959; genus UBA9959. Next base: position 719 of record CAIQNV010000087.1, on the reverse strand, counting down.
GACGCTCACGGCCTCCTGCCAGTCTGATTCGAAAGGGGCCGCCAGCGCCAGCTCGGTCAGTCCGAAATTCGCCATGGCGCGAGCCGCGGCCCCTATATTGTCGGGGTTGCGCGGCCTCACGAGTATTATTTTGAGCTGCTGCATAGGGTCGCTCCGGGTCAGGCGCCGCAGGAATTTATGAAGGCGGCCAGTTTTTCTTCAGTAAGCCCGGCGCCGGGCGCGCCGTCGAGGCGTTTTTTGAGTTTGCCGTCTTTGAAAAAAAGCACGGTGGGCACTACTTCGACGGAGAGGGAATCCTCGAGCGCGGAGAGGTCGTCGGTGCAGACTTTAATGAAGAGCGACGGGCTGCCGGCGGCGGTTTTTGTAAAAACCGGCAGGAAAGCCGCACAGAAGGGGCACCAGGAGGAATAGAAAAGCGCAAGTCTCTTCCCTCCGGCCCCGAGCTCGGCGTCAAACTCCGGTTTTGTTTTGATGTTTTTAATATTCATGTTTATAGGCCTCCGGGTTTATAATAGGTACGGGCCGGTCATGGGGTTGCCCATTACGCCGCGCAGGAACCGTTGCGCGGTTCCCCCGAAGCGGGGCCAGCCACGCATAAACCGCATAGCGGTTTTGCGCGGTCCCGGCTCGGCGGTTTTGCTTGCGCTGAAAACCGCCTCCGCCCTTGCGGCCCGGACGCGAAGCATAATTATGCTTCGCTCTAAAGCCGGGCCTCACCT
>CAIQNV010000086.1 GCA_903873295.1 uncultured Elusimicrobia bacterium | reverse complement strand
CAGGACGGCGTGGGCGAACTTATAAAGATCACCGTCGAGCGCGGCCGCAAGACCCGCAAGGACCTGAAGATCGGCATCTGCGGCGAACAGGGCGGCGAGCCGGCCTCGGTCGCGTTCTGCCATAAGGTGGGCCTGACCTACGTGTCCTGCTCCCCGTTCCGCGTGCCGATAGCCATACTGTCCGCGGCCCAGTCGCAGATCAGGAACCCGCGGAAGAACAAATAGTGCGTCAACAGAAATACAAGTACTTCCCTATGGTTATTTCCGCCCCCTCGGGGGGCGGAAAGACCGTCGTGCGTTCGGGGCTGCTGAAGCTGGATAAAAGATTCGCCTTCAGCGTGACCTGCACTACGAGGCCGCAGCGTCCCGGGGAAGTCGACGGCAGAGATTATTATTTCGTCAGCGCGGAGCAGTTCGGCAAACTCAGGAAGGAAGGCAAACTGCTGGAGTGGGCGGTGGTTCACGGCAATTATTACGGGACGCCGGTCAAGTCCGTGATAGAGGTCCTGAAAAAAGGCCGCATCCCGGTGATGACTATAGACGTGAAGGGCGCCCGTTCCGTTAAGCGGCTCTTCCCGGAGGCCGTGACTGTGTTCCTGCTTCCGCCGGACCTGAAGACGCTGGTCCAGCGCCTGCGCGGCCGCGGTGAGGCTCCGGAGAATGTCTCCGTAAGGCTTGAGACGGCCCGCTCCGAGATCAAGGTTGCATCGGGTTTCGACTACCTGGTGATAAACGACAAACTGCCGGAGGCCGTGCGCGAAGTGGCCGCCATAGCGGACCTGGAGACGCGCAAGACCGGCCGCAACCTGGACAAAGTTAAAGCTTTTAGAAAGCAGCTTGGGAAAAAGAGCCATAAGCCGTAGGCCGCAAGCCCTCGGCAGCAGACCGGGATTCAATGGAGGATACTATGACGACGCCTGTTAAAGTTGAAAAAGAAGCCGACCTGGAGAAGCTGATCTCAGATTACGGCCCGTCCAAATATCTGGATATCGTGCGCGCCATGCAGTGGGCCCGCCACCTGCGCCGCCAGGAAGAGTTCCGCAACGTCCCGATGGCCGAGCTGATAGACCGCGCGCTTTTCGACGTGGTGAGCGGCAAGGTCAAGGTCCCCGAGATAGAAGAGTCCGTAAAAGCCGACCAGCTTATAGAAGAGAGGCTGGCCTCCAAGCGCTCCGACGAGCCCAGGAAGCCCCGCGTTAAAGACGACAGGCCAGCCAAAGACGCAGCCTAGCACCGAAATGAAGCGGGAGCTCGGCGAAGCGGCCAAGGACCTGGCGGCCTATATTAAAACGCTGGATGAAAATCTGGCCGAGGCCCCGCATAGCCAGGCGGGATCGGATAAAGGTATAGTTACAGGTAAAGTCCCGCTGTCTCCGCCTCTTTCTCTGCCTCCGCCTCTATCTTCACCTTTACCTCTATCTTTACCTGCCGCTCTCTCCATGGAGTCGCTTTCCGAAGCGGTCGGAAACTGCCGGAAATGCGGGCTTGGCCACGCCAGGCTGAATGCGGTCTTTGGCGTGGGCGACTGTAAGGCTAAAGTGGTTTTTGTGGGGGAGGGCCCCGGCTTCCAGGAAGATCACCAGGGGGAGCCCTTCGTCGGGCGCTCCGGCCAGCTGCTGGACAAGATACTTGAAACCGTGCTGGGCCTGAAGCGCTCCGAAGTCTATATCGCCAATATCGTGAAGTGCCACCCCATGAAGAACCCGGAAGCTCCGGAGTCGCATGGCAACGACCGCCCCCCGACCACCGAGGAAATGTCCGCCTGCCGCCCCTACCTGGAAGAGCAGCTGCGCTTCATAAAGCCGGCCTGCATAGTCACTCTGGGCTCCGTGCCCACCAAGGTCCTGCTGAACATCGACAAGGGGATCTCCACCGTGCGCGGGCACTGGTACGATTATCCCGTGGAGCTGTTCGGGCCGGGCCATCCCATAAAAGTTCTCCCCACCTACCACCCGGCCGCCCTGCTCCGCAACCCCAACCTGAAACGCGATACCTGGGAAGACATGAAAATGCTGAAGTCCTTCCTCGAAACTGGTAAAATAAGCTAATTGAGATAAGCCTGCAGCCGATAGTCGTTATTTGGTTTGTAGGCTCTTCAGGGTTTAGTGTGGGTATCTATGCCAGGCGAGGGCCTGCGCCGGCGGGACCGGAACGCAAAAACAGGGTCGGCCACACCGTGGCCGCCCTTCCGGGTCTCGGCCTCGGCGCTACGCAAGCCTCGGGCGGGGAACTGTCGCTTCGCTCCATCCCGACGCGGTTTTGCTGACCCGGTCCCCCCGTCGCAGGCCGGAATTACGCACAAGATTCCCGGATGAACATTTTTTATTGCTGATAGCTTTGTGGCTTTCTTTATGCTGGCTGAAATCTCATTCCCCATACCGCTGCTGCGGACTTTTTATTACCTGCTGCCCGAAGAGCTGGAGCTGAAGGCGGCCCCGGGCCTGCGCGTGCTGGCCCCGCTGGGCAAGCGCGAAGCCATGGGGATGATAATCCGCGTGCTCCCCGAAAAGGACGCCGATCTGACTGGGTTCAAAGAGCTTAAAACCATAGCCCGCCTGTTGGAGGAGGACCCGCTTTTTCCGGAGGATGCGCTGGCGCTCGCGCGCTGGATAGCCGGGCGCTGGGGCTCCCCGCCGGGCCTCTGCCTGGGGGCTTTCTACTCCCATGCGCCGAAAGAGCTGCCCGCGCCGGCGCGGGCCCCGCAGCCCGGCTTGTCCGTCCCCCCGCCGACTCCGCCTGAGCTGGATAAATTTCTTGAAACTTTGTCAGCCGGGACTTCCGGGGCATATCTGCTGCGGCTTGCGCCGCTGGAACGGCGGGAGCTTGTCTACCCCGCGGTCTTTTCCGCCGCGCTCGGCGGCGGCGCGCAGGGCCTGCTGCTGGTGCCCGATCTCAGTTTTATTCCCGCGCTCGCGGCCGCGCTGGAGCCCGTTTTCCCCGGCAGGATCGGCGTCTGGCACGCCAGGCTGACGCCGAAAAAAAGAGCCGAGGCCTGGGCGGGCGCTTTCGGCGGCAAGTACAAAGTGATGATCGCCACGCGCTCCGGAGTTTTCCTGGCTTTTAAAGATCTCCGCCTCGGCCTTATTGACGGCGAGCATGAGGAGATATACCGGCAGGAGGAAGCCGAGCCGTTCTATCACGCGCGCGAGGTGCTTCTCAGGCGCATGAAAGCTCTGGGAGGTCGGGCGGTGCTGGCAAGCCCCTGTCCTTCGATAGAGACCTGGGGCGGCGCCGCCTCGGGAGAGCTGCTGCGGTTCGACGCCGTCCCGCCCGTTCCGGGGCCGGAAGGGCCCGCCCCGGCTGAAGGCCCCGGCGTCAAAGTGCTGGATATGGCGGAATATCCGGGTGACATCCTGGCCCGGCCGCTCGCGGACAGTCTGCGCCGCGTAATCGCCGCCGGCGGACAGGCTCTTGTCATCGCGGGCCGCAAAGGCTACGCCTCCCGCCTTTTCTGCGCCAGCTGCGGCTGGATGAAGCGCTGCCAGAGTTGCGGCCCCGGCATGACCCTTGTTAAGCTCGCGGACGGGACCCGGCAGCTGCTTTGCCGGCGCTGCGGCAAAAAAGAGCCCAAACCAGAAACCTGCCCCAAATGCGGCGGCAGGGTTTTTCGGGACTACGGCACCGGAACCCAGAAGGCGCAGGAGGCTATTTCGAAGCTGCTGCCTTCCGCCAAGATCGCCCGCTTCGACGGGGACGTGCTGAGGGGTTCCTTAAAGGCGATGCGCTCCGAGCTCGAAAGTTTTTCAAAAGGCGGGGCCGACGTCCTTGTAGGCACCCGCATAGCGCTGCGCGAACTGGGCGCCCCCCGCCTGGAGCTGGCGGCGTTCATAGACGCCGACGCCGACCTTTCCAGCGCGGATTTCCGCGCCTCGGAAAAAGCCTTCCAGTCCTTTTACGGGGCTTGGCGGCTTCTGGGCGCCAAGGGCGAACTTTTTATACAGACGAGGGAAGCCTCCCACTACGTGTTCTCGCGCCTTTCGGGGATGGACTACCCTTCTTTCGCCGACGGAGAGCTGGCGGCCCGCAAGGATTTCTTCTATCCGCCGTTCTCCCATATCGTGAAGGTCCGGTTCGCCTCCTTCGACCGGAGCGCCCTGGACGCTGCCGCTTCCGTGTTCCTGAAAGCCCTCTCTTTCCTTGGCGGCCCCGGAGACGCCAGCGAGATCCTGGGCCCCGTCACCCCCCCGGGAGAGGAAAAGCGCAGGTTCCATAGCGAGTACTACCTGATAAAGGCCGCCTCCGAAAGAACCGCCGCGCTCTGTCTTGAAAAAGCCCGGACGCTGCCGGAGAGGCGCGGGGTCAAGTATTTTATCGAGGCCGATCCCTACGGGTTTTACTAGTGCGCTGCGGCGCGCAAAAATAATACAATTAACAGTTATGAACAACGATGAAATATTAGCGGATATCCTTCGCGGCGCGGTGGATGTGATCAGCCGCGAGGAGTTAGGCAAAAAACTTTCCTCCGGCAAAAAGCTCCGCGTGAAATTCGGCGCGGACCCGACCAGCCGCGATCTGCACATCGGTCACAGCGTCGTTCTTTCAAAGCTCCGCCAGTTCCAGGACCTGGGCCATACCGTGGTGCTTATAATCGGCGATTTCACCGCGCAGGTCGGCGATCCCTCCGGCCGCGATTCCACCCGCCCGGTGCTGGACCACGAGACCGTGGCCAACAACGCCAAAACCTACACCGAGCAGGCCTTTAAGGTGCTGGACCCTGAAAAGACGGAAATAAGTTTTAACAGCGAATGGCTCAAGCCCTTCCTGTCCAATCCCGCCGTCGGCGTTTCGGAATTCCTCGTCACAGCCAAGAACGTTACCATCTCGCGCCTGCTCGAGCGCGAGGACTTCCGCGCCAGAATGAAGGCGGAGACGCCGGTAAGCCTGCTGGAGATCTTCTACCCGGTGTTCCAGGGCTACGATTCCGTGGCCGTGAAGGCCGACATAGAGCTGGGCGGGCAGGATCAGATCTTCAATCTGCTGATGGGCCGCGACCTGCAGAAACTCAACGGCCAGGAGCCGCAGGTAGTAATGACGATGCCTCTTCTGCTCGGCATCGACGGCGAAAGGAAGATGTCCAAGTCCTACGGGAACTACGTCGCGCTTAACGATCTCCCCAACGACATGTACGGCAAGATCATGTCGGTCTCCGATGCGCTTATGTATTCCTATTACGAGTTGCTCACTTCCGAAGACCTGGCCGCCGTAAAGGCCGGGCACCCGATGGAGGCCAAGAAGAAACTGGCCGGCCTGATAACCGCCCGCTACCATGGGAGCGAGCAGGCCGCCTCCGCGCGGGACCATTTCGAGCAGGTCTTCTCCCGCAAGGAACTGCCCGAGGACATGGAAGTCTTCCGCGCCGAAAAAGCCGGCAAGCTTTCCAGCCTGATGGTGGCAGCGGGGCTTGCCAAGGGCATGAACGAGGCGCGCCGCCTGATAGACCAGGGCGCGGTGCGCCTGGACGGGGAGAAGCTTTCCGAAGATGTGGTCTTCGAGCCCAGGGACTGCGTGCTGCAGGTGGGGCGGCGCCAATTCCGCAAAATTGAAAAGTGAGACCCGAGGGAGCATAATGCCGATAAAATCAATGCTTATTAAACCGGTCCTTTTCTGCGCGCTTCTAGCCGCCGGCGCCGCCGCGTTCGCGCAGGACAGCGTGGATATCAGCGAGAAGGATTACCGCAAGATGCTGCAGCAGACCATTAATTCCGGAAACTACGGCCAGAACCAGAACCAGTCCCAGTCCTGGGACGCCCGGCTGAAAGTGGTTTCCGGCACGGTAATGGTGAAGACGGTGGAAGGCGACGAGTGGTCCAGGATCGCCGGCGAAATGCCGCTGGACCCCAACGACGTGGTTAAAACCTCGGCGGACGGGGTCGCCGAGATCTATTTCGACGACAAGGGCGCCATGGCCCTGGGGCGCAACACCGAGCTGGAAATTTCCTCGCTGGAGCAGGAGGACGCTATCTTCGTGCTTAACGCCGGCTCGCTGGTGGCGAAGATAAAGCACTTCCTTAACGAGAAATATAAAATGCAGGTGCGCACGGCGGCGGCCGTCTGCGCTATCAAGGGCACCGAGTTCGCCGTGGAGTACTCACAGCAGACCAAGGAAGCTTCCATGGCGGTTTTTGATGAGGGCCGCGTGGCGGCTACCCCGGCCGGCGATACGGGTAAAGAGGCCCAGGAATATCTATTGGAAAAAAACACTGAAATCCACTTCAGTCCCGCTACGAAGCGGTTCCGCGTTACCCCGCTTTCCGGCATGGGCAGGCACCGCGGGGTATTGGGAACGATGCGCGCCCGGCTGACGGCCCTGAAAGGCTGGAAGCCCAGGTCGCTTTCCAGGCGCGCGGAGCTCCGGAGCCTGGCGCTCAAAGGCAAGGTCATCCGCAAGCAACTGAAGGAGAGGCCGGTCAAATCCAGGGCCGTGAAGCGCGGGGCTAAAGCAAGGGCCGCCGCCAAGCGGGTCAAGGCCCGCCAGCCGCCGGCGGAGGATGAGGAATAACGGTGCGTCTTTTTGTGGCTTCCTCTTTTGAGCCGGCTTTCGCGGCGAACCTTAAAGCCGCCGCTGATTATGCGCGGGCGAATGTGGATAAAAACGCGGTGAAATGGGTTGCGCCGGAGAATTTCCACATAACCTACGCGTTCCTCGGCGACCTTGACGCGTCCGGCGCCGCCGCGGCGGCGAGGGGCATGGAAGCGGGGCTTTCCGGAGTTAAAGCTTTCAGGGTTTCCTCGGGCGGTATCGGCGTTTTCCCCTCTTCCGGGCGCCCTTCCGTGCTGTGGGTAGGGATAGGCGAGGGCGCCGCCGGGCTCCGGGAAATAGCGGACAAGCTGGCGGCGGGGCTGGCGGCCGCGGGGCTGGTTGTCGAAAACCGCTTTGAGCCCCATGTTACTATAGGCCGGGTGAAGGGGCCGCTCCCGGAGGACCTTATAAAGCGGGCCGGGGATTTTACCCGGAGGAAAAAAGAGGCAAGCGCCCTCGCCTCCGTCGAACTTATGGAGAGCCGGCTTACTCCCGCCGGCCCGGCGTACAGGCGGGTTTATTCAAAGCGGCTTTTATCATTATGAAGAAATTCAAGACCATAGCGGCTGTCTTCGCCTCGTGCCTGCTTGTGCTGTCGCTTTACCTGTTTTGGCCGGGGAAGCCGGTGAAGGTTTCTATCCCCGAGGGCGCGGGCGCCGGACAGGCCGCCGCGGAGCTGAAGCGGGAAGGCGTGATAATAAGCGCCACCTGGTTCAGGATCCTCGTTAAGGTCACGGGCACCGGCAAGCGCATAATGCCGGGCGAGTACGCGCTGCGCGAGCGCATGTCGGCCGAAGAGGCCCTCTGGAAGCTCATTCACAGCACCTATGTAAGCAGCGTCCGGGTCGTTCTGCCCGAGGGCTGGCGCATGGAGCAGATAGCGGAGCGGCTTGAAGCCAACGGCGTAACCCCGTCGGCGCAGTTCCTTGAGCTGGCGCGCGCGCAGAAACTGGAGGGCTATCTTTTCCCCTCCACCTATCACCTTAAAAAAAATATGCCGCCACAGGAAGTTATAAATTTGCTAAAATCTGAATTCGACCGGCAGATAGGTCCCCTGTTCTCTAAAGGCGTTCCGCAGGGTCTGGATGAGCGCAAGGCGGTGATCATAGCCTCGATAGTGGAGCGCGAGGCGGTGGACGATAATGAGCGCCCCCTTATCGCGGCGGTTTACATAAACCGCTACCGCAAGAGGATGCCGCTCGAGGCGGACCCGACCACGCAGTACGCGCTGGGCTACTGGAAGAAGGCGCTTACGTATAAAGACCTGAAGTTCAAGTCGCCGTACAATACTTACGTGGTAGGCGGCCTTCCCCCCGGTCCCATCTGCAATCCGGGCTACAGCTCTATCGCCGCGGCGCTGTCTCCCGCCAACCTGGATGCGCTGTATTTTGTGGCGGACAGGAAGGGCAAGCATATTTTTAACGCTAGTTTTGAGGATCACAAGAAAGCCAAGTGGCGGGTTGAGCAGGCGGCCAGAGAAGCGGAGCAGCAGTAACTTCGGGCGTGTAGCTCAGTTGGGAGAGCGCCTCGTTCGCAACGAGGAGGTCGCAGGTTCGATCCCTGTCACGTCCACCAGTTTTACGTACGTCTTTAAACTCAGCACTCACCTTCCGGGGGCACACATGGCCGCAGATTATTTCCCGCTCAAAGAAAAAACCCGCTACGAATACAAGTTCACGAGCACGGAATTCGAAGGCGAAGCCAAGATCCATATAGACATCCTCGAGGTCAAGAAAAAAGCCGGCAAGACCGTCGCCCGGGCCCGCATGATCTTTGAGCTGCGCGACTCCCATACCACGGAATATACCATTACCCGCGACGCCAAATGGTTTACCACCGCCGACGGCGTCATCACCGGCGGCCGCCGCGAGTTCCCCCTCCCGGCCAAGGAAGGCGCGAAGTGGAACGAGTACACCGACACCAGCGAGGTGGTTTCTCTCTCCGACAAGGTTTCAATTAAAGCCGGCAAGTTCGCCAGGTGCATGAAAATAGTTACCATGCTGGCGGGCGGCGACGCCGGCAAGTCGGTGCGCTACTACGCCCCCGACCTGGGCTATATCCTGGAGGAGTACAACGGCGAAGACAAAACCTGCGAGCTGGAGCTCCTCGCCGTCTCCAAGGTCCCCGAAGAAAAGAAAAAAAGCAAAAAGTAACATCCAAGGACGGCAACATGGCGCTTCCCACTATCCGTGAACTGCTTAACAGCCCCGGCCCGGTAGCGGGCGCCGTAGCCCGCGGCTGGGTTAAGACCCGGCGCGACTCGAAAGTCATGTCTTTCGCCGAGCTCAATGACGGCTCCTGCCGGGAGAACCTGCAGGTGGTGTTCCCGCCCGAAGGGAATTTCGCTGAAATACTTCCCTCGCTGGTGACCGGCGCGGCCGTAGAGATACGGGGCGACCTCATCCCCTCCCCCGCCGCCGGACAGAAATACGAACTTAGGGCCGGACAGATCCGCGTTTACGGCGGCTGCGACCCCGAGAAATACCCGATACAGAAAAAGAAGGCTTCCGACGAATTTCTGCGCACCGTGGCCCATCTGCGCCCCCGCACCAATAAGTACGCGGCCATGCTGCGCATCCGCGCGGAGCTGGCTTACGCGGTCCATAAATATTTCCATGATAAGGGTTTTTTCTACGTCCATACGCCTATCATCACCGCCTCGGACGGCGAAGGCGCCGGCGAGATGTTCACCGCGACCACCCTGGACCTGGCCAATCCTCCCAGGACCGACAAGGGCGAGATAGATTTTTCCAAGGAGCTTTTAGGCAAGAAGACGTACCTGACGGTCACCGGCCAGCTGGAGGGCGAAAGCCTGGCTCTGGCGCTGGGTAAAATTTACACTTTCGGCCCCACTTTCAGGGCTGAAAATTCCAATACCTACCGCCACGCCTCCGAGTTTTGGATGATAGAGCCGGAGATGGCTTTTTATGAATTAGAGGACGATATGGAGCTGGCCGAGGATTTCATCAAGTCCATAACAAAAAGCGTCCTTGAGAAATGTCCCTCCGACATGGAGCTCTTCGCGAAGTTCGTGGAACCGGCGCTGATGGATAACCTGCGGAATATCACCGAAAATAAATTCGAGCGCCTGGCCTACACCGACGCCGTAAAACTTCTCGAGCCGGAGAACGCCCGTTTTGAAACTAAAGTTAGCTGGGGCGTGGACCTGGCTTCGGAGCATGAGCGCTTCCTGGTGGAGCAGTATTTCAAAAAGCCGGTCATACTTTACAATAAACCGAAGGAAGCCGCAGCCTTCTACATGAAGCTTAACGACGACGGCCGGACCGTGCGCGGCATGGACGTGCTGGTGCCGCGCATAGGCGAAGTTATCGGCGGCAGCGAGCGCGAGAACCGCCTGGATGTGCTTGAGAAAAAGATGGCCGACGCCGGGATAGATCCGGCGGCCTACTGGTGGTATCTGGACCTGCGCCGCTACGGCAGCGTGCCGCACTCAGGTTTCGGCCTGGGCTTCGAGCGCATGATGATGCTGGTAACCGGCATTTCCAATATCCGCGACGTTACCGCCTATCCCCGCGTGCCCGGCTACGCGGAGTTCTGAGCGCCCTCCCCGGGCATAAAAAAGGCCGGAACTAGTCCGGCCTTTTTTATACGGCGGCGGTCAGCCGCGCTCGCCGGCGCGCAGATGTTCTTCCAGCGCCTTAACTATCTTCAGGTTCTCTCCGTAGTCCGCCAGGGTCGTTATCACCAGCGGCTTGGAGACTATTTTTACCAGTACCGGCCCGGCGGTCCTCTTTTCAAGCTGCACGGTCACCTTGCTGCCGAAAGTGATAAAGTTGAACGGCGTGCGCGCCGCCAGCCTGCCCGCATCGTGGTCGCTTTCCGTCAGGGTGAAGCCCGCGGTTTCTTTCAGATAATGGGCGATCGCAGTGAACAGTCGGTCGTATTCAAGGCCGCTTTCAAACTCCCTGACCTGGGTGGTGGCGTAAATATCCCCCCGCGCGTCCCCCGCGGCGGCCTTCCGCGCTTTTAGAAAGTGAAGGGTGCCCATTATAAGGGTCATGATCGCGCCGAACAGCAGTCCGCCCGCCAGGGCGCTTATGAGATCAGGGCGCGTCCCCGTCATGACCAGGCCGGAGAAAAGAGTCCCGAGGAGAAATACAAGCCCGGTAATAGAAAATATTTTAGCGCAGAATTTTATCATTTTCCCCCCTGACCGCTTTTGACTTAAGGCTATTCTATGAAATTTATCGGACCTGCGCCGCTCGGGTTAAGATATTCTATAATGGCTCTTCTCCCTATCGTGTGGGTAATCTGACATGATTTCATATCGGTTTCAGGGTGCAGGTGAGGACTTTTAACCGCAAATACTTCTCATCATGCAGTCCGTAGCTGCGCCGCTG
>CAIQNV010000085.1 GCA_903873295.1 uncultured Elusimicrobia bacterium | reverse complement strand
GTGGCCACGCCTGCGACGACATCTCGCGGATAAGATCCGCATACCGCCGTCTAACGGCTAGAAAGCGGTATTTATAAAGTTACCTCAGGATGTTGCGCGAAGTAGGTTCGAACTTTATCCTGAAAAGACCGCCAAATTTTCTTCTCGTTATCGGCCCGATAAAGAAGGCTTCGGAAAAAGAAAGACCTCGCCACCCGGCGGGGTTTTTTATTTCCGGCAATTGCCGACAATTTGCCGTCCTCCAAAAACAGCCCGCTGGGGAGGGCCAAAGGCGGGACTTTTCCGAACCCGGCGCTACAGCGGTTCTTCAACCCTTTCCATCTCCATACTTTCAAGGTCGATCAAAGCATAGCTTAACGCATTCGCCCTCATTTGGCCCGGCTGGACACAAACTGTTTCTCCGATCTTAGCTTTCCATATTCCGCTGATCGCCGGCGATTCGTGGATGTGGCCATGTAGGGTTAAAAGCGGCCGTATTTTCTCGATAAATCGGCTGACGGCCTGTGACCCCACCTTTTCGCCCGAATTTATCACATCCAGACCAAGCCCGAAGGGCGGCGTATGTATCACGTAAATTGTCCTGCCGGCGGCAGCGGGCTTCGGAAGAGCGGCAAGTTCATCTTCGATAGTGGGAAGCGTAGCCGCATAAGCCGGCCAATCCTCCAATTCTTTAAAACCTTCGGGCGTGGACAGCAGCCCGGTACCGAACTGCTCCTGAAAAACATAGCCCGGCCCGTCCCGACGGCAGCGGTCCTTAAGCCTGAAAGGATAATCCGCAACCCAGTTCATGCCGATGAACTCAAGGTCGGTCAGCTCAAACCGGCGCTGCGCCAGGTTAACAACATGATTATATTTACGGCAGGTTTCATCAAAAACGTCGTCATGAATTTTCAGGTCATCATTGCCTAAAAAGCCAATATGATGGATACCGGCCTTTTCGTACCCTGCGAAATACGGCGAGAGGAACCCCTCGATAAAATCTCTTTGCGAGCCATGCAGGTCGCCGTCTAAGGTGAGCATATCCCCGCCATTGACAACGGCGGCAACGCCGTGTTTTATCGCCGCCTCGAAAACGCGCCGGTACTTGGCGATGTTCCCGTGCAAGTCGGTCACGAACAGTATTCGCATTATTTTTATGTCCAGGAATGAAAGCGCAGCCTCCAGACTATTCAAGCTGCGGCATAATGCGCTTCAGAAATCCCTCGAATAGCGGCACCGTAAAGTCCGTATCGCCAAATGCCGGGCTATACACCATACCCTTGGATATCAGCTGACTGCGAATTGGAGCCACACTGGACACAACCCTTCCTAATTTTTCCGCGATATCTCCGGAACGATGCGGCCCTGCCCCCAATTCCGCCATAGCGCGGACATATCTTTTTTCAGCAGGCGTCAGACGATCAAAGCGGACCCGGAAGAAACTGCTGTCAAGTTCAGCAAGAGCCGTTATAGTCGCTGTTTTAACATCTGCCAGCCTGATAGCGGTATCCTTTGCGATATCCCAACTATGCTTTCCCCACTCCTGCAAAAAATACGGGTAGCATTGCGTTTGTTCAAGAATTTCCTTGATAGCGCCATCTTCAATGACAACATTCTCCCTTTTCGCGGGAAGACATAAGGCGTCCTTTGCGGCGCTTTCATCAAGACTGCCAATACGAATGAATTCAAACAGGCGTTCAGCGTATGACTTCGCTTTTCCGGTCTGCCCCAACACTTGCGGGAGGCCCGCCGCGATCATTGTGACCGGCAATTGATTCTGGCTGATCCGGTGCAGCGCCGTTATCAAGGCGGCCAACTGCGCCTCCTTAAGATACTGCAACTCGTCTATAAATATAGCTACTATGGTGCCTTTCTCCAGCGCGGCTTCCCCTATCCTGCTGAACAGCTCGACCAGATCGTTCTCCAGGTCACCACTATCAGCAATCCCCTTTTCCGGCTTATAATCAAGCACCAACTCGATGTCGTTGTACTTAACCTTCATCGCGCTGGCAAACCCGGAAAGCGCGATAAAAGCTTTCTTAAGCGCGGCACGTGTCGCCTCGCCTGCGCTCAGCTTTATGAGCGCCGCACGCAATGGCGGTAACAAAAGAGCCGGCAAGGACCTGTCCTCAGGCGCTTCAACCCATACACACGCGCAATTACGGGCTTCTGCTTCTTGGCGGATTTTATTCAGCAAAACCGTTTTACCCACACCCCGCAACCCGTAATATATGAAACTGCGAGCGGCCCTGCGAGCACGAATCCTTTCTAAGGCAACAGTGGAGCGCGCAAGCAGTTCTGAGCGCCCAGCCAATTCCGGCGGGGGCGTACCTGCACCTGGTGAGTATGGGTTCTTTATCGGGTCCATTTATATCCACCTTATGGTAGTTTATGACGATACGATAATATCACATAAACTACGCACAATCAAGCACATCCAAACACCCCTTATTGGAAAATGCTCAAATATATCATCCGGGGAAATTTAAATAGGCAAAAAGTGAACGTATATAGCGTATGCTCGTCAGGTACAAAATTCAGCAAAGCCCCTAAAGCTACTTGGCGGCTCCGGCATATTAGGCGAAAGTTAGCTTTTACACTACACCCAGTTCTACGCTCACCACGGGCTCCTTGTCGTCCGAGCCGGTTTCATTTATAACAACTCCCGCCCGGTCGAAGTTGCCGGCTGCAATGAGGTCGTCCAGCGCCAGTCTGAGCGCCGCGGCCTGTTTGGGGCCGCATTCCACTCCCAGCTTGGCCACCGGCCATTTAACGCTGCGCTTCTCGGCGGCTTTGCGCGTGCGCGCGGCCTCCAGCACCTTGCGCGTAACTTCCAGCACCCGCAGGTCGCCGGCGGCGGAAGGCATTTCGGAAGCGTCGGGCCAGCCGGCCTTGTGGATGGAGGGGAGCCCGAGCCGCCCGGCGTAGGACCAGCCCCAGACCTCCTCGGTAATAAAAGGAAGGAAAGGCGCGAACAGCCGCAGGAACACGCCCAGCGTCCACTCCAGCGCGGCGCAGGCCGAGCGCGCGGCCTCCGGCTTGCCGGCATAAGCCCTGTTCTTCACCAGCTCCAGGTAATTGTCGCAGAAATCCCAGAAAGCCGTCTCGGTGTAAAGCAGCATGGCCGCGGACTCGTAATTGGAGAAGTCCTCGCGCGAGGCTTCCACCAGCGCCTTCAGGTGTTCTACCCAGGCTTTATCCAGCGGCTCGGTGACGTCGGCCGCGCCCAGCTTCGCTCCTGCGGCGGCCGGGCTCTGAAGCTGCAGCATGGTGAACTTGGAAGCGTTGAACAGCTTGGTGGCCAGGCGCATCCCCACTTTGAACACGCTCTCGTCGTAAACCGTGTCCTGGCCGAGCTTGGCCTTGCCGGCCCAGTAGCGCAGGCTGTCGGCGGAATAGGTCAGCAGCAGGTCGTCGGGCGTAACGGCCTTGCCCTTGGACTTGCTCATCTTGCCCTTATCCGGGCTCACTACCCAGCCGCTGATGGCGGCGTTGTGCCAGGGCACGGAATTCTCGTGCATCCAGGCTTTGGTGATGGTGTAGAACGCCCAGGTGCGGATGATCTCGTGCGCCTGCGGGCGCAGGTCGGCCGGGAAGAGGTTAGCGTGGCGCACCTTGTCGTCCGCCCAGCGGCTGGAGATCATGGGCGTCAGCGAGGAAGTGGCCCAGGTGTCCATCACGTCGGGGTCGGCGAGGAAGCCGTTCGGTTTGCCGCGCTGCGCCTCGGCGTAGCCGGGAGGGCAGTCGGTAGCCGGGTCCAGCGGCAGGCGCTCCGGCGCCGCCATTATCGGTTTGGAGAATAGGGTAGTTCCCTCGGAGTCCACCGGGTACCACACGGGGAACGGCACGCCGAAGTAGCGCTGGCGGCTGATGCACCAGTCCTGGTTCAGGCCT
Organism: uncultured Elusimicrobia bacterium; assembly: GCA_903873295.1. GTDB lineage: Bacteria > Elusimicrobiota > Elusimicrobia > Elusimicrobiales > UBA9959 > UBA9959. The sequence goes on along the minus strand of CAIQNV010000085.1, from coordinate 39,058 downwards.
TCCACCCACTGCTCGTAGCGCTTGAACATATAATCGGGGTGCCAGGCTACCTTCCTGCCCTGCTCGAGCAGCTGCGGCTTATTGTTGAGGATCTTTATATACCACTGGCGGGCCGGCACGAACTCGAGCGGCATATCGCCTTTCTCATAGAACTTAACGGCCTGCTGCGTGGGCCTGGGGTCGCCTACGAGCGCGCCGGCTTCCTTAAGCAGCGCCACCACCTTAGTGCGGGCCTGCTTGGCGTAAAGCCCGGCGAGCTGCCCGTAGGCGGCGTTGGCGGCGGCGGGATTCGCGCTGTCGAACAGGGGCCCGCCGAACTCGGCGGCGAGCAGCCTGCCGTCGCGGCCTATCAGCTGGCGCATCGGCAGCTTCTCCTTGCGCCAGAATTCCACGTCGGCGATGTCGCCGAAGGTGCAGATCATCATGATGCCGGTGCCCTTCGCGGGATCGGCGTGGTAGGACGGCATTATGGGCACGCGGGCGGAGAACAGCGGCGTAACGGCCTTCTTGCCGAACAGGGGCTTGAAGCGCTCGTCGTCGGGGTGGGCCACCACGGCGATGCAGGCCGCCAGCAGCTCGGGGCGGGTGGTGGAGATGGTGAACCCGCCGCCGCCTTCCACGCCGAACTTCACGTCGTGGAAGAAGCCGGAGGCCTCGCGGTCCTCGCACTCGGCCTGGGCTACGGCCGTCTTGAAAGTGGTATCCCAAAGCGTGGGGGCCTCGGCGCTGTAGACGTGGCCCTTATTGAACAAGTCCAGGAAGGAAAGCTGCGAGGTCTTGCGGCAATGCTCGCCCACGGTGGAGTAGGTCTGGCGCCAGTCCACGGACAGGCCGAACCGGCGCCACAGCGCCTCGTACTTCTTCTCGTCCACCGCGGTCTGCAGCTCGCAGAGTTCCAGGAAGTTGCGGCGGGAGATATGCTCGTAGTCCTTCAGGTCCTTCTTGGCGCCGGCGGGTTTGTAATCGGGAATATACGGCAGGGCGGGGTCGCAGCGCACGCCGAACAGGTTCTGCACGCGGCGTTCCGTCGGGAGACCATTGTCGTCCCAACCCATCGGGTAGAAGATATTCTTGCTCTGCATGCGCTGGAAGCGCACCATGATGTCGGTCTGCACATAGCTGAAGACGTGGCCCACATGCAGCTCGCCGGAAACGGTGGGCGGCGGCGTGTCCACCACGAAGGTGTCCTTGCGGGGGCGGGAGGGGTCGTAATCGTAAAGTTTGCTCTCCTCCCATTTTTCGCACCAGGCCGGCTCTACCGCGGCAGGGAGATAATTAGCGGGGAAGGCGTTTTTTTCAGCGGGTTTTTCAAGTGAGGCGTCTTTTTCCATATGTAAGGCTATTTTACCTTTTTTGCGCGCGGCCCATAAAGAATATGACCGCCGTCAAAATTGATATAATTTCAAAGCTTTTCACACCCCCGGCATTAAGGAAACAAACATGGAAATCGGCATAGTCGGCCTCCCCAACGTGGGCAAATCAACGCTGTTCAACGCGCTCACCAAGGCGGGCGCGGCCTCCTCTAACTACCCTTTCACCACCATCGACCCCAACGTGGGCGTGGCGTCGGTACCGGACAAGCGCCTGGACGCGCTGTTCGACCTGTTCAAGCCGCCCAAGAAGGTGCCTTCCTTCATTAAGTTCGTGGACATCGCCGGCCTGGTGAAGGGCGCCTCCAAGGGCGAGGGCCTGGGCAATAAATTCCTGGCCAATATCCGCGAGGTGGACGCCATAGTGCAGGTGGTGCGCGTGTTCAAGAACCCCGACGTGGTGCACGTGCTGGGCGAGGTGGAACCGATCCGCGACATCGAGGTCATAGAGACCGAGCTGCTGCTGGCCGACATGGAGACCGTGGACAAGGCGCTGGAGAAGAACCAGCGCGACCTGAAAGCCAGGACCAAGGACGCCGAGGAAAAGAAGGCGCGGCTCGAAAAGATCAAAGGCCTGCTGGCCGACGGCAAGCCCGCCCGCGAGGCCGGCTATACCATAGAGGAAGTGCGCGATTTCAACCTGCTCACCGTGAAGCCAGTTTTTTTCGTGGCCAACACTTCGGAACAGCCCGACCCCGAGGTGCTGGGCAAGCTCCGCGACTTCATAAAGGCACGCGGCGCCATCCTGGTGGAGATCTCCGCCAAGATAGAATCGGAGATCAGCGAGCTGCCCGACGAGGAAAAAGCCGTGTTCATGAAGGACCTGGGCGAGGATTACACCGGCCTCGAGAAGATGGCCCTGGCCGGCTACCAGCTGCTGGACCAGATCTCTTTCTTCACCGCCGGCTCCGAGGATGAAGTGCGCGCCTGGAGCCTTAAGCGCGGGTTGAAGGCGCCGCAGGCGGCCGGCCGCATCCACACCGATTTCGAGAAAGGCTTCATCCGCGCCGAGGTTTATTCCTTCGACGACATCATGAAGTATAAGGAAGAGAAGCTCCTGAAGGAAAAAGGCCTCATCCGCTCCGAGGGCAAGGAATACGTAATGAAGGACGGGGATATCTGCTTCTTCAAATTCAACGTGTAGCCGGAGCCGCGGCGGCGGCCGGGGCGTTCAGCGGGCCGTCCCTCCCCCGGCCAGCTGGGTGGTCAGGCCCGCGGTTTTGGGGTTCTGGATCAGGGCGTTCAGGACGGTGGGCGTAGTCAGCACTCCGATAATGCCCGGGTTGGCCTTTATGATGTCGGCGATGGACATCGGATCGTTCAAAAGAGCTTTTCCCGCCGGGGTGTCCATCAGGGCGCCGGCCAGCTTGCTTGTGGCCACGGCGTTCACCAACTGGGGGTTGTTGATGCCCCGCTGCACCGCTTCTTTGCCCATGAATTTATTCATGTTCTCCGGGTTCTTCAGGTAATTCGCCAGCGCCGCGGAATTCGCGGTCGCGTTCTTCACCGTGTCCCTGGACATGAACCCCTTTACTACATAATCGTTGTTCAAGAGCGCGGCCAGGGCCCCGGGATTGCCGAGGAGTTTTTCGGCCGCTTTGGTGAGGGCGCCGTAGGCGAACCCGAGGCCGCGGTCTTTTTTAGCGTTCCGGGGATCGGCGGCGGGCGCCGCCGACGAGGCGGGCTGAGCTCCTTCCCGGGGCGCGGCGGCGGGCTTGTTCGCCCAGATAATGCCGGCCTCGCCCCCGGCGGGCTCGTCGCCGGGCAGGTCGAACCCGGCGCTGTCCCCGGCCGCGGGCTTAGGCGCTTCGGATGCCGCGGGGGGGAACACGGCTTCAGCTTGTTTTTCAGGAGCCGCGGCAGGCCGGGCTTTACCCGGCTGCATAACCCATTTCGTAAGCAGCATGCCGGCGGCCATGGCGACCGGAACGATTATCACCCACTTCAGCCAGCCTTTCCCCTGTTCGCCTTCTTCCATAAAACCTCCGTGCCGCGCCTGTCCGCCTCAGTGTTTCAGGTTCCTGCGCAGCGTTTCCATATCCGTGTTGAAACTTCGGTTCTGCTTCAGCGCCTTGTAGGTGGCGTCCCCCAGGTTTTTGCCGGCTTCTATATCGGAGGGGTGGTGCACCCCGCCTATTACCCTGTTCAGGGCCGCCTGGTCGGCGTAGGCCATGAACCTGGAGGCGCTGGCCGGAACCAGATCGGAAAGTATAAGCCCGAAAACGCGGGCGGTGGCAGAGTGGCCGCTGGGATAGGAATAGCCGTTCTCCCTGCCGAGGCAGGGCGTAATGGCGGGGTCGCGCAGAAAAGGTCTGGGCCGTTTGTACTTCTCTTTCTGGGAGTATACTATTCCGCCCGTATCCGTCCTTACTTTTTTGAAAATATTTTCTACCTCAGCAGGCGCGGGGTTCCCAAAAGGGCTTACCTCGCCAAAAAATTCGTCATAGGTCGCGCTCGCCTGGGCGTTCGCGGCCGCGCACTGCGCTTCGGTGCGCTCAGCCTGCCAGCGGAGGACCCCGGCCAGGTCTTCTTTATCGACTGCCGAACCGGCGGCCGGGGCCGGCGGCACCTGGGACATATCCACCTGCGAGGGGGAAAGGTAGTATATTTTATCCGGCTTAACGTCAAAGACGCCAAGCGGGTAAGTTTCCTCAGCGCTGGCGGCCGGGACGGTCTCCGGGGAGCAGGCGGCCAGGCCTGAAAAGGATGTATATGAAAAAAGCGTGTCTATGGCGTCCGCGGCAAAAATTCTGCCCGGAAGAATCACCGAGGCCGCCATAAGGGCAATAAAAACCGCACAGGAAGATCCGCGCATACCGGTGGTTTTTTTGTTCATAAAACTTCCTTTGTTAAACAGGTCTGTACCGCCGCACCACAATAAGCACTATATAAAAATGGAATGCCATCCACAAGCTGATTAAGCCTTGGCAAGTTATCCACAACTCATGGAATTAAAAACCGGCCCAAAAACCATATTACTAAGACTTTAAGCAACGTCCCCTAAGCCCAAGTATTGTAAAATCATACTGTGAGCCTTGAACTTAACTTGAACCCCGCGCTTTTGCCGAAGCTCGGCCTGAATCCGAAGCAGGACGAGGCGGTGCAGTATTTCGCCGGGCCGCTTTTGATCCTGGCTGGCGCCGGCACCGGCAAGACCAAGACGCTCACTTCGAAGATAGCCCTGCTGATCGCCTCCGGCATTTCCCCCGCCCGCATCCTCGCCATAACTTTCACGAACAAGGCCGCGCAGGAGATGCAGCACCGCGTGGGAAAGCTGGTGCCCTATTCCGGCGGCATGTGGATCCACACTTTCCACGCGCTGGGCGCCCGCATCCTGCGCCAGCACGGCCGCCTGATAGGCGTGAAGCCGGATTTCGTCATCTATGACGCCGACGACCAGAAAAAGCTGATAGGGCTGGCCATGGAGGAGCTGGGGCTGGAAAGCGAGAAGAACAAGGCCTCGCTCTACCTCAGCCTGATCTCCCGCGCCAAGGACGACCTGCTGGACGCGCAGTCCTACCTGATCAACGCCGAGGCCGGCAACGACCCGTCCCGCCTCAAGGCGGCGCAGATCTACCACCGCTACCAGAAAAAGCTGGTCGAGGCGGGCGCGCTCGACTTCGGGGACCTGATCGTGCGCCCCGTCGAGCTGCTGAAGGAAAAAGAGGAGATCCGCGAGTATTTCCAGGAGAATTTCCAGTACATCCTGGTGGACGAGTACCAGGACACCAACCACGCCCAGTACGTGCTGATAAAAACGCTGTCCGCCAAGCACCGCAACCTCTGCGTGGTCGGGGACCCCGACCAGAGCGTGTACGGCTGGCGCGGGGCGGACATCCGCAATATCATGGACTTCGAAAAGGATTTCACCGACGCGGCCACCGTGGTGCTGGAGGAGAACTACCGCTCCACGGCCCGCATCCTGCACGCCGCCAACGAGGTCATCAAGCACAACCGCAACCGCCGCCCCAAGAACCTCTGGACCAAGGCCGACCACGGCGAGCAGCCGCGGATCCTGGAGTACGCCAACGAGACCGACGAGGCGCGCGGCATCGCGGAGGAAGTGAAGCAGCTCACCGGCCGCGGCGGCTTCACCTACAACGACATCGCCGTCTTCTACCGCACCAACGCGCAGAGCCGCTCCTTCGAAGAGGCGGCCCGGCGGGCCAGGATACCGTACCGCCTCATCGGCTCGGTACGGTTTTACGAGCGCAAAGAGATCAAGGACGTCCTCGCCTATCTGAAGATCCTGGTGAACCCGTCCGACACCATCAGCCTGCTGCGCGTGATAAACACCCCCGCGCGCGGCATAGGCAAGACCGCCATGGACCATGTGATGGCCTACTCCCGCCAGAAGGAGATGCCGCTTTACGACGCGCTGCTCAGCGCGGACCAGGTGCCGGACATCACCAATACCGCGCGGCGCGGGATAAAGGAATTCCTGGACCTGTTCGAGAGCGTAAAATCCGACCTGTTCTCCGCCACTCCCACTTTGATGCTGGAGAAGCTCCTGACCAATTCGGGCTACTGGAAGATGACCGAGGACCTGGCGGAGAAAGAGCCGCAGGAATCCCTGGCGCGCCTGGGCAACCTGCAGGAACTGGTGAACGCCGTTAAAGAATTCGAGGAGCGCTGCATAAAAGAAGGGGCCGCCCCCAACCTGCCGAAATACCTGGAAGAAGTGATGCTGGCTTCGCAGGTGGACAATATCAACACCGAGACGCACGCCATAACGCTGATGACGGTGCATCTGGCCAAGGGCCTTGAATTCCCGGCGGTTTTCCTGACCGGGCTCGAGGAGAATCTTTTTCCCATCAACGCGGCCAACTCCTCGGAAGAGGACATGGAGGAGGAGCGCCGGCTCGCGTACGTGGGAATGACGCGGGCCGAAAAACGGCTTTATTTGACCTGGGCCGGCACGCGCCGGGTCTACGGGACCACCTATCCGAATCTGGCTTCGCGGTTTATTTTTGAAAGCAAGGTGGCGCCGGAAACGGCCCAGCGCCCGGGCGAGGAGGATATCCAGGTGCTGGCTTCCTACCAGCCGCCGCCGTCCATCCCGCGGGTGGGCAAAGGCCGCCGCGTAGTGCACCCAATCCACGGCCCCGGCCGCGTGGTGGACCAGATCGGCACCGGCGAATTCGCCAAGGCCACCGTGGTTTTCGACAGCGGGGTGCGGCAGACTTTCATGCTGAAGTACGCGCCGCTCCAGCCGATGTAAAAAGCGCCGGCGGCCATAAGGAGTCGGCGCCGCCAGGGAGATTTCAAATGCCTCAGAAAGAACATTCCGCGGGCGGTGTGATCCTGGAAGACGGGACCGTGCTGCTGATACTCGTGAAGAACCTTAAGGGCGCCCAGGTCTGGACCTTTCCCAAGGGCCACCTCGAGCCCGGAGAGACGCCCGAGGCCGCGGCGCTCCGCGAAGTAGCCGAAGAGACCGGCTGGGACTGCGAGATAACCTCCCCCCTCTGCAAGGCGGAATACTCTTTCCTGCGCGGCGAGATGCTGGTGGACAAGGAAGTGCACTGGTTCCTGGTGAAGCGCGTAGGCGGCGACGGGCAGCCCGGGACCCCCGATGAAATTTTAGACATGAAATGGCTGCCGCTCGCGGAAGCCGAAGCGGAGCTTGTTTACCAGAGCGACCTGGAAATCATAGATCTGCTGAAAAAATTATAGGACGCCCGGCTAAGGGCGGGCTGCGGCGCGCGGCGTCAGTTTCCGGCCGCCGCTATTACGGAGTGGTCCAGATACCACACATAGTCGGCCAGGCCCGCGTCCCCGGGCGGCATGGCGGCGGGGCAGGCGGCGGCGTCCTGCGGATAGAAAGAGGCCGGGCGCAGGCCCAGAGTCCTCGAGCCCACCGAAGCCGGTATCCCGGCGTTATAGATCACGTGCCCCGACCCCGCCACGACCAGGCCGGCGAACCCGGTGTTGGCGTTCAGGAACTCCGCCAGGCGCGCCCCCATCGTTTCGTTCCAGGCGCACATCGCGGCGACATAGTTCTCGAAAGTGAACGTTTCGCCCATGCCCTTTTTTTCTTTCCCGAGGATATACTGCCTGAGGAACTCCCCGTACTCCCGGCCGGCGGCCTTCGCGGAGCCGGCCCTCCCGTGGCCGTCGTAGGACTGCCTGAGATATTTGAGATAGGCTTCGTTCTTTGTGATCTCCACTTTGGCCGGCAGGTACTGTTTTTCCTCCGGGGAGAGGCCGTCCAGCCCGACGCGGGCTATTTTGGACACCACTTTTTTCGGCAGATTCAGGGCCAGGGCTTTCAGCTTGTTGGCGCGGATGAAGTCGAAGAGCGGCTTGTAGAGGCCGAACTCGAAGCCCCATTCTTTTTTCCAGTCCGACTTCACCAGGAATTCCTCTTCGCTTATTTTTCCGGCCGCGTACTCGTCCAGGACGGGCTGGAGGGTCATATTGAGCATTTCGAAGCCGACCACTACCTTTTCCCCGCGGGCCGCGCCGAGCGCCCGCAGGGCCTCGAGCTGGGCCTGGTGGTCCTTCAGCTGGTCGTGGGTCTCGCCGGAGAAAACCGCGTCGCTTTCCCGGACAACGGCGCCGAAGGCGGCTGCGCCGTCCAGGCCGCCGCCGGACCGCCCGTCAAAAATACAGAAGCCCGGGGCCTCCCCGGCCGCGGCCGCCCGAGCCACCGGTTCTGCGGCCGTCTTCGCGGCAGTCCTTATATTTTTCAGAACGGACGAAAGCTCCCCTTTCTGGTCGAAGGAAACGGGGGTTTCGGCGAAGGCGCCGGAGCTGAAGAGCAGGAAAAAACATAAAGCGGAGAAGGACGTTTTCATACAGTAAATTATAGTAAATCCCGGCTGCTTCCCGGCCGCGGGAAACCGCCGCGGGTCAGCGGATCTTTAATTCCCCGAGTTTTCCGCCCAGCAGCTGGCCGGCCACATCGGCCAACACGAGCAGCGGCACTACGCTCCAGCCAAAACCGGAGAATCTCCTCAGCAGAAAAACAAAAGGGACCGGGACATGCACCGCCAGCATCCACCGCGTGGAGAAAGGCGCGGTTTTGCTTCTCATATAACCGAAAGGCAGGTTAAGGAGAAAAACCACGAGCATCAATTCTTTTATGGACATCTTCCGCTATTTTACTATTATCGCGGCCTTCGGGCGCTACTGCCCGAATAATTCACCGACCAGGCGCTCCCAGTCCGCGTCGCCGAGCTGCTGCAGCTCTCCGGTGTACACGGCGCCGTCCGCGCGGGCCTCGGCCTTCCCGTCGGCGGCCAGCTTCCGCATGGCCGCCCGGAAGCGCTCGAAGTCCTCCTGGAACAGCGCCGCCGCCGATCTGCCTATTTTCAGGGCCGGCAGCTCCGCGTCCAGGTTGTCGCCCTCTATCATGCAGACCCAGTTCTCGTGATACGGCGTGCCGAGCAGGGCCTGGCAGCCCGCCCCCAGCTTCTGGTTCACCAGCACCACCCGGCCGCTGACCGGCGCCAGGAACCGGGCGCTGCGGTGCTTCTGCCGTATTTTAAACAGCGGCTCCCCCGCCCGCACCTGTATTCCGGCCGCCGGCAGCTCTATGGCGTCGATGGGCCCGAGAAGCTTCAGGGCAAAATCGTCGACCCCCGCTTTTACCGATCCGTTCTGGGTCAGGCCGGCCCAGCAGTGCCCGCGCGAGATGAAAATGCCGCCGGGAATGCTGAACTCTCCCGGCCGGGAGCCCCCCTCCTGCTGAGAATGGGTTATCCGCACCGCCGGCTTGAGCTGCCTGTCCATATTGTCTTTCCGCCTGAATATGGCCTTCTTGACGAACGCCAGCAGCTCCTCTTCGGTGAACGGCTTCTGTATATAATCCATGGCCCCGTGCTTCATGCATTCCACGGCGGTCTCCACGGCGGCGTGGCCCGTGATTATGACCACGTCTATGTCGGGCCGCATGTGCCTGACGGACTTCACCACCTCCACGCCGTCCATCTCCGGCATTTTAAGGTCGGTGAAGACGAAGTCGTAGTGCTGCGTCCGTATCAGCCCCAGGGCCTCCTGCCCCGTCTGCACGGTGTCCACGCTGCAGCCGTCCAGCACGAGGATCTTCCTGAAGCTGTCGAGGATCACCTGCTCGTCGTCCACGCAGAGGATCCGCGCCGCGCAGTCCTTGACCTCCGCGCGCTTCAGGGTCTTGGCCTCGCGGGTAAAGTCCAGCCGCAGGCTTTCGGCCAGCGCCGCCTCGCGCTCCAGGCGCTGCCTTTTGCGGGCGGCTTTGGCTAGAACGGCGTGCACCGCGATATCAGCGAGTATGAAAAGCGCCACCGAGAGCAGCACTATCAGAATGACCATAAAACCTCTCTTTTGCCGTTGATCAGTTTCCCTGCCGGGCAGAACGCGGGCGTCGGCCCGGCAGCGGCGGCATATTCGCAAGAAGCGATTATACTTATGCCAACAAGGATACCAAATAGCCGGGGCGTTCCGGTATGCCTAACATTAAGCCCGAAGAATTGTTTTTGACAATTGCGAAGATGACAAAAGGCAACCGCGGCCCGTGGACGGCGGCCGGCGGCCCCGGGCGGGCGTCAGCGCCGGAAGAAGTCCCCCGCGATCTTCTCCCACTGCGCGTCGTCCAGCTGACCGAGCTCCCCCACGTAGAGCGCGTCGCCCGGAGAGTCTTTGCGCCCGCTGTTTTTCCCGCCTTCCCTCATGGCCGCGCGGAAAAGGCCCAGGTCTTCCTGGAACAAGGCCACGGCCGATTTTCCTATCCGGAGCGCCGGGACCTCCGCGTCCAGGTTGTCGCTCTCGATGACGCAGATCCAGTTGGCGTGATACGGCGTCTGCTCCAGCGCCGCGCAATTCCCGCCCAGCGGCAGGTTGGTCTTCGCCACCCGGCCGCTTACCGGGGACAGGAACTGAGCGCCGCGGCGCTTCTGGCGGATAGTGAACAGCGGCTCTCCCGCCTTTACCGCCAGGCCGATCCGGGGGAACTCTATGGCGTCCACCGGGCCTATAAGCTTCCTGGCAAAATCGTCCAGGCCCACCTTCACCGTCCCGTCCTGCGCCAGGCCGGCCCAGCAATGGCCGGGGGAGATCAGGACGCCGCCGGGAATGATGAACTCCCCCGCCCGGCCGCCGCCGGTTTCAGGGGAATGCGTGATGCGCACCTGCGGCGTCAGCTCTTTCTGGCTATTGTCCCTGCGCCTGATCAGCGCTTTTTTTACGAACGCCAGCAGCTCGCCTTCGGTGAACGGCTTCTGCACATAATCCATCGCCCCGTACTTCATGCAGGCCACGGCGGTCTCGACGGTGGCGTAGCCCGTGATGATCGCCACGTCGATGTCCGGGCGCATGTGCTTCACCGATTTGACCACGTCCACGCCGTCCATCTCCGGCACCTTCAGGTTCAGGTCGGTGAAAACAAAATCGTAATCACGGGTCTGTATCAGCCCCAGGGCCTCCTGTCCCGTCTGCACGGTGTCCACGCTGTAGCCGTCCATCACCAGGATCTTCCTGAAGCTGTCGAGGATCACCTCTTCGTCGTCCACGCAGAGGATGCGCGCCGCGGGGTCTTTTATCTCGGCGCGCTTGAGCGTTTTAGCCTCCCGGGCGAAGTCCAGTTTCAGGCTCTCGGCCAGCGCGGCCTCCCGCTCCAGGAGCTGCCTGTTGCGGCCGCTCCTGGCGATGACCGCCCGCACCGCGAGGTCCGCCAGTATGAAAAGAGCCACCGACAGCAGCACGATCAAAATAACCATAAGCTATCTCCTTTGCTGCCGGGCCTGGCCCGGCTCGATCCTCTCCGGGCCGCAAGCCGTAAGGCGCCCCAGTTCGGCCTGCAGGTTCGACGGCAGCACCCTGTAAAGCCAGCCGCCCGAATACGGCTCTTTCTCCGCCAGCGCCGGGGTCGCCGCGGCGCCGGCATTAACTTCCACTATCCTGCCGCTTACCGGGCACAGCACCGGGTGCCTGTCGCCGGCCGCGGAAACCGCCGCGGCGCAGGCGGCGCCCTGCATAGTCTCCTCGCCGGGGAGCGAAAGCTCGAGAGCGCCGAGCGGCCCTACAGCTCCGAGGAATAATCCGCCGGCCCCCACCAGGACGGAGCCCTCGCTCTCGACCTTCGCCCAGCTCAGGCAGCCCAGGCGGTAATACCCCGGCGGGCAGGGCGCGTAAGCGGGCGGCGCCCCGGCGCCGGGAGGGGCCGCGGCCTCCCGCTGCAGCCGGTCGCAGCGCAGGGCCAGGCGCACGGCGGCCAGCAGCTCCTCGGCGGTGAAAGGCTTGGGGATGAAATTTATGGCCCCGCGCGCCAGCGAGAGCGCCGCGTTCTCCAGAGTGGCGTAGCCCGTGGCGATGATCACCGGGGCGCTCACGCCCCGGCGCGCCGCTTCCGCCAGGAACTCCAGCCCCCCCGCGCCGGGCATCATCAGGTCGCAGATTATCAGGCGGTAAGAGCTGTCCTCGAGCCGGGCCAGGCCGGCCGCCGCCCCCTCTTCGGTATCCACCGACAGGCCTTCCGCGGCGCAGACCTTCCTGATAGCCCCGGTGATCACGGGCTCGTCGTCGATCGCGAGTATGTCCCGCTGGTCTTTCATGCGTTCACCGGCAGCCGGATGATGAAGGTGGTGCCGGCCCCTGTTTTGCTTTCCACTCTTATCGTCCCCCCGTGGTTGTCAACTATGCCCCAGATGACGGCCAGGCCGAGCCCCGTGCCTTTCTGCCCCTTGGTGGAATAGAAAGGCTCAAAGATCTTCTGGAGATTTTCCGTTTCTATGCCGCAGCCGGTGTCGCTTATCCGCAGCTCCACGAATTCCAGGTTCCCGGCGTCCTCCGCCCCCTGCCAGCGCCGCCAGCCGCAGCCTTTTGCGGCGCAGCCCTCGATCATTCCCCAGGGGGGCGCTTCGAAAGCGTAGACGGCGCCCCCGCACGCCGGGCAGGCGGCGCCCTTGCTGTTCAGCGGAACGGCGCATTCCGGGCAGGCGTACTGCGCCGGGCCCCCCGCCGCGGGCGGCAGGCTGCAAAGCTGTACGCCGGAGCCGTACATGGCGCTCAGGTGGAGAAATCCTTCAGCGCCGGCCCCCTTCACTTTGAGCCGCACGGACGGCTTGCCGTCCAGGGGCGTTCCGGCGTCGATAAGGCTGTGCCGCTTCGGGCAAAGCGCTTTCCTGATCTGCGCCGCGGCGGAGGGCGGCAGCTTCAGCGCGGAGGAGCTGACCGTGATCGCCCCGCCCCCGGTCCCGATGGCGTCGGCCGCGTTCACGAACAGGTTCATAAAAACCTGCTCAAGCTGGCCGGCGTCGGCTTTGATCCTCGGCAGCGCCGGGTCGAGCTCCCTTACCACCTTGATATTGTTCAGCGCGAACTGGCCGCCCACCACGGATTCGGCGCGGCCGATTATGGCGTTTATGTCCGCCTCGCCCTTTCTCGGCACCGACTGCCGCGCGAAATCCAGCAGGCTCTTCACTATCTCGCGGCTGCGTATGGCCTCGCGGACTATTATCTGCAGGTCCTCCTGCAGGTCGGGCCTGTCCTTGGTGTGCTTGAGCAGGAAGCTGCTGTAGGTCAGCACGCCGGTGAGCGGGTTGTTTATTTCGTGCGCCACCCCGGCCGCCAGCCTGCCGAGCGAAGCCAGCTTGTCGGACTGCACCAGCTGCAGCCGCGCCTCGGAAAGTTTATGCGTCATGTTGTTGAAGGATTTGGCCAGCAGCCCCAGCTCGTCGTCGGCCCTCTCGGGGATAATATGGCCCAACTCGCCGCCGGCGATGCGCCGGGTGGCGTCTACCAGCTCGGCCACCGGGGAGGTTACCAGGCGCTTCACGAAAAAACCGGTGATCAGGCTCAGCGCGAGGATGGCGCTCAGGGCGAAGACGGCGATCTCCAGCTGGCCGCGCCGGATGTCCTTGTCCACCTCCGCCAGAGGCATGGTGACGTCCAGCACCCCCAGCACGACGCGCTCCCGCGGGTGCGCGTGGCAGGCGGCCGTCCAGCACGACGGGGCGTTATAGATGGGGGTGATGGTGCCCAATATCCGGGAGGAGCCGGGAGCGGGGCGGAACACGCGCGTGCGGTCCTTCATTTCAAGCCGCTCCAGCGGCCGGCCGGCGGCGTGGCAGAGGTAGCAGCTCTCGCCCTTCTTGTCCACCATGCTCCCGATCTCGGCGGCGTCGGAGGAATAGATTATGCTGCCGGCCTTGTTCAGCACGCGGATGCGCTGAATGCTGCGCTGGTTGCCTATGCGCCTTATGCTCTCGTGGACGAGCTCGCGGTGGTTGTGCAGCATGTCGTACTCGGTGCTCAGGCGCACCGATTCGCTGAGCTGGCTGGCGTGGCGCTCGACCTCCGCCAGGAGGCTCGCGCTGTGCGAGCGGACGCTCACGTAGGCGAACACGCTTATGGTCAGCAGGGCGGTGGCGCAAACCACCACCGTCAGCTTAAAGCCGGTTCCCATGCCGCGCCAAATAGTTTTTAGCCGGTTCGCTTTCATCCGCCGGAGACCCGTAAGCCGGGCGGCGAGCCTGCGTCGCCCGACCGGCCGGGCTCGGCGGCTTCTTTCGGCAGGGAGAGATAGAATATGCTGCCCTTCCCCTCCTGCGATTCAGCCCAGATGCGGCCATTGTGCCTCTTCGCCACCTCTTTGGCGATGGAAAGGCCCAGTCCCGTCCCGGTCCGCTCCGCGGCCTTAGCGTTCTTCGCGCGGTAGAATTCCTCGAAGATATGAGGCAGGTCGCCCTTGGGGATCCCCATCCCGGTATCGCTGACCCGTATCAGCACCGAGGCGCCGGCGTCCCCTATCATGAGGTCCACGCTGCCGCCCTCGGGGGTGTACTTTATGGAATTCGACAGGAAATTGGCTATGGTTTCCTCGATGTAGATCTGCGCCCCTACGATCACGTCCACCCCGGGGCCTACCGCGAAATTCAGTTTGATATTCTTGGCCTTGGCCCGCTCCTCCACTAAATTAACCGCGCTCTCGGCGGCCTTCCTGAGGGAGAAAGGCCCCGTCTCCATTTTCTGGCTCAGCTTTATCCGGGTTATTTCAAGCAGCGCTTTGACGAAGACCGTAAGCTTTTCCGTCCGCTCGTACGATCTGCGTATCAGATTTTCCTGGGCCGGCTTAAGCTCGCCCGTCAGCCCGTGCAGCACGGGGTCGAGACAGGCCTGTATCGCCGCCAGGTGGTCCTTAATGTCGTGCGACACGCGCAGCACGTAGTTGCTCTTGATGCGGTCCTTTTCATTCAGCAGCAGGTTCGCCGCGCGCAGGGTCGCCTCTTTCTCCCTGAGCTTGAGCGAGACGGAGCCGGCCATATAGACGGCGATATACAGCGTGCTGGTGAAAGCCGCGGCCACGCCCAGCAGGTTTATGAGATCGGCCCGCCGGCAGCCGGCAGCCTGGACGGCTACGCAGTAATGCGTCCACACCCCGGAATATTCCAGGCCGGCCATCAGCAGAAAAAGGAAGACGGCGAAAGTCGCCTGCAGGTAGCTGGCGCGCCGGGAAAGCAGGACGCTAGCTATTATCATGTGAAAGACGAAATAATAAGCGAACGGGTTCTCCACGCCGCCCGAGAAATGCAGCAGCGCCGTCAGGCCCAGCAGGTCCATGGCGATCTGGGCGTTGGCGAGACGGTTGGCGAGCGCCGGCAGGTCCGGGCGGGCCGCCGCCCTGAACCAGGCCAGATACAGGAGGAACAGGAGGTTGTAGACGCCGAGGGCCCCGGCGATGGAATAAAGCGCCGCCAAGGCCAGCGGGATATGCAGCGCCTTGTCGGCGAACAGGGCCGTGAAGAACACGCCGCCCACGGCGACCCAGCGCAGCCGGATGAGCCAGTAAAGCCTCTCCGTCAGCCCTTCCGCGGGCTTTAAGTTGGTATCGTCCAAGGTCTCACTTCCCCTTAAGGAGCGACTCTACTTTCTGCAGGAGCTCGTGCGGCTTCAGCGGCTTTTCAAGATAGGCGTTCACCGGCAGCCAGTCTTTATCGCCCACCTCGCTCTTGAAATCCAGGCCGGTGCTTTCTTTTATGGCGGTAAGCATGAGTATCGGCACGGCTTTATTGTCGCGGCTTTCCCGCAGGCTCCGCGCCACTTCGAAACCCGTGCTCATGGTTTCCATCATGACGTCCAGGATGACAAGGTCGTATTTGTCCGCGCCGGCCTCTTTAAGGCCTTCCTCGCCGCTTTTGGCCACCTTTACCGTGTGCCGGCAGCTTTCCAGGATTATGCGCATCGACTCCACTATATCAGGGTCGTCGTCCACTATAAGTATTTTAGCCATAGCCCCTCCGTCCTTGTCTTTCTATGATCCTTAAATCCACCGGCAAAAAAGCATTATACCTTTCAGAACTTTAAACTATTTCCCGGCCCATTTGCTCGTCTTCATCTTCAGCAGCAGTTCGATCTGCCGGTACAGCTCTTCCTGCCGCGCGGGCTTGTTAAGAAATCCGTCTATGGGGAGATTCTCGTCCTCGGTTCCGGGGGCGAACTCCTCTCCGGTCTGCCCATCGTTTATAGCGGTGATCATAAGAATGGGGATGCCGGCTATCGCGGGCTCCTTCCGGATCTCGGTAGGAAGCTGCAGGCCCGATTTATCGTTCAGCATGAGCATAGCGTCGAGGATGATCAGGTCCGGCTTCGCTTCCCTTATTTTCGCGAACCCCGCCGCATAATCGCCGGCGGACAGCACGGAATAGCCTTTTGCCTCCAGCATGACCCGCGTCCCTTCGACTATGTCCTGGTCATCGTCAATAATAAGTATCGTTGATTTTTTCATTGATCCTCTCGTGTCCGGTAAGATGCCGCGATTGAGAGCCGGCCCGCCTGTCGCCCCGGGCGACGGAAAAAGAACGTTTTTATCCCGCCTCCCCGGGCGGCGGCTCCCGTTAAAAAATAATAACAGATAAGAGCTAAAGAGTCAACACGGATCACCGGACATTCCCGGTCCGATTATTAACCCGGATCTCCGCCGGTTCCGGCCTGCGCCCGGAGGGGCGGCGCCTAGGCGCCGGTGGTATAGTTCAGAAGCCCGCCCGCCAGCAGGATGGCGCGCTGCCGCTCTGAAAGCGCGCAGACGCACTCAATGGAGGCGCCGGTGCGCCCGTTCCTGAGCAGCACCGGTTTCCCCTCGGCCACCGCGGCCCGCCAGTCCGGGCAGGCAAGCTTGTCGCCCGCCTGCAGGCCCGCGCTGTCCGCCGGGTTCCTGAACGTCAGCGGCGCTATGCCGAAATTGAGGAGGTTCGCCGCGTGTATGCGCTCAAAGGACCTGGCCGCCACCGCCTTCACGCCCAGGTACATCGGGCACATGGCCGCGTGCTCGCGGCTGGAGCCCTGGCCGTAGGATTCGCCGGCCACGATGATATTGTGCAGGCCCGCCGCTTTCCCGGCGAGGCAGCGCGCCGGGAAGCCGCCGTCCACGTTCTCGAACACGTACTGCGCGTATTTCGGCACGTTGGAGCGGTACTTCAAACGGGCGCCGGCGGGCATGATATGATCGGTGGTTATCTTGTCGCCTACGACTATCATCACCGCGCCGTTCAGGCTCTCGGGCATTTTCTCGTTCCTGGGCGGCTCTCCGATATTAGGGCCGCGGAAAACCGCGGTCCGCGCCCCCTCCGGGGAAGGTTTTATGAACATGGAGTCGTCCACCAGGAAAGAGGCGGGCTCTTTTACGGCGGGATATTCCAGGCCGGCCCCGCGCGGGTCCGTGAATTTGCCCGTGACGGCGGCCACCGCGGCCACCTCGGGGCTGGTCAGGTATATCTGCGCGTCGGCCGTGCCGCTGCGGGCCTCGAAGTTGCGGTTGGAGGTGCGGATGGACACCCCGCCGCTCCTGGGGGAAAAGTGGTTGCCTATGCAGAAGCCGCAGGCGCTCTCCAGTATGCGGGCGCCGGCGTCCAGCAGGTCCGTCAGGGCGCCTTTGCGGGCCATCATCTGCAGCACCTGGCGCGAGCCGGGCGCCACGCCCAGGCTGACGCCGGGGTGCACCTTGCGGCCCTTCAGTATCGCGGCCACCGTCATCATGTCCTTATAGGAAGAATTGGTGCAGGAGCCTATGCAGACCTGGTCCACCGGCTTGCCTTCCAGCTCGGAGATCTTTTTGATGATGCCGGGGCTGTGCGGGCAGGCGGCCAGCGGCTCTAGCGACGAGAGGTCAAGATCGATCACCCTGGCGTATTTCGCGCCCCGGTCCGCCTTCAGTTCCGTCCAGTCGGCCCCGCGGCCCTGGGCCTTCAGGAATTTTCCGGTGACATTGTCGGAAGGGAAGACCGAGCAGGTCACGCCCATCTCGGCCCCCATGTTGGCTATGGTGGCGCGCTGCGGCACCGAGAGCTTCTTCACGCCGGGCCCGCCGTATTCCAGCATCACGCCCACGTTGCCTCTGGTGGTCAGGAGCTCAAGCATTTTGAGGACTACGTCCTTGGCGGTCACCCAGGGCTTGAGCTCCCCGGCCAGCCGCACTAAATATACTTTGGGGGCCGCGGTATAGAACAGGCCGCCGCCCATGGCCACGGCCACGTCCAGGCCGCCGGCTCCCATAGCCACCTGGCCTATGCCGCCGCCGGTGGGGGTGTGGCTGTCGGACCCCAGCAGCGTGGTGCCGGGCTTGCCGAAGCGCTCCAAATGCACCTGGTGGCAGATGCCGTTGCCCGGCCTGGAGAAAACGACGCCGTATTTGGCGGCCACGGTCTGCAGGTACCTGTGGTCGTCGGAGTTCTCGAACCCCACCTGGACCGTATTGTGATCGACGTAAGAAACGGACAGATCGGTTTTTATCTCGCGCAGGCCCATGGCCTCGAACTGCAGGTAGGCCATGGTGCCGGTGGCGTCCTGCGTCAGGGTCTGGTCTATGCGCAGGCCGATCTCGCCGCCGCCGAGGCTTCCCTCGCGGAGATGGGCCGAAAGGATCTTTTCGATGATGTTCTGTTTCATATTCCTGTATTATATATTTTATTTTCAGGGCGGGCGCGCTCCGGCTCCCAGCGGGCTTGACAACTCCGGCGCTTATTCAATATTCTAAGTATAAATTCAGGTTTTTGGTTGTTCTACCAAAACTATCCGATTATTGCGGCCGCGCTTCCAGGGAGAACCGGCAAAGCGCCTTATAAAGGAAAAAATGCCTTCACAAAAGATAGTCTGGACGGAAATAGACGAAGCCCCCGCTTTAGCGACCCATTCGCTGCTGCCTATCGTCAGGGCCTTTACGAAGGAGGCGGGCATAACGGTGGAGACCAGCGATATTTCGCTGGCCGGAAGGATAATCGCGGCCTTCCCGGAAAACCTGCCGGAAGCCAGGAGGGTCCCGGACAATCTGGCCCGCCTGGGGGAGCTGGCGCGGTCCCCGGAGGCGAATATCCTCAAGCTGCCGAACATCAGCGCCTCGGTCCCCCAGCTGAAGGAAGCCGTCAAAGAGCTCCAGTCCCAGGGCTACGGTATCCCCGATTACCCGGAGGAGCCCAAAACCGGCGCCGAAAAGGAGATCAGGGGGCGCTACGCCAGGGTGCTCGGCAGCGCGGTCAACCCGGTGCTCCGCGAAGGCAACTCCGACCGCCGCGCGCCGCTTTCCGTAAAAAATTTTTCTAAAAAGCACCCGCATAAGCTGGCGGCCTGGAGCCCGGATTCCAAAGCGCACGTCGCCCATATGGCGGGCGGAGATTTCTACGGCAATGAAAGATCCCTCTGCCTGGAGGACGGCGGCGAGCTCCGCATAGAGTTCGCGGGCGCCGACGGCGAGGCGGTCGCGCTGAAAAGCGGCCTCCTGGTCTCAAAGGGCGAAATTATCGACGGGACCTTTATGAGCGCGAAGGCCCTGCGCCGGTTCTACGCCGAGCAGATAGAGGACGCGAAGGACAAGGGCCTGCTCCTCTCCCTCCACCTGAAAGCCACTATGATGAAGGTCTCCGACCCGGTCATGTTCGGCCACGCCGTTTCCGTGTTCTTCCGCGAAGTGTTCGAGAAGCACGCCGAAACCTTCAAAGCCCTGGGTGTCAATCCCAACATGGGCCTCGGGGAGCTTTACAAGAAACTGGCGGCCCTGCCGGCCGCTAAGCGGGCCGGGATAGAGGCCGATATCGCGGCGGTCTACGCGAAGCGCCCCGCGCTCGCCATGGTCGACTCGGGCAAGGGGATCACGAATCTGCACGTATCCAGCGATATCATCGTGGACGCCTCCATGCCGGCGGTGGTCCGCGACGGCGGAAAGATGTGGAACGCGGAAGGAAAGCTTCAGGACACCAAGGCCCTGATCCCCGACCGCTGCTACGCCACCATCTATCGCGAGATCATGGACGACTGCCGGAAGCACGGCGCCTTCGACCCCGCCTCCATGGGCTCCGTTCCCAACGTCGGGCTCATGGCCCAGAAGGCCGAGGAATACGGGTCGCACCCCACCACTTTCGAGATCCCGGCGGACGGCGCCGTGCGCGTGACGGACGCCGGCGGGAAAGTTCTGCTGGAGCACAAGGTGGAAAAAGGCGACATCTGGCGCATGTCCCGGGTAAAGGACATTCCGGTGCGGGACTGGGTCAAGCTGGCCCTGAAGCGCGCCCGGGCGACCGGCGCCCCCGCCGTGTTCTGGCTCGACAGGAACCGCGCCCACGACGCGCAGGTCATAGCCAAGGTGGAGAAATACCTGAAAGACCACGACACCGCGGGCCTGCAGATAAAGATCCTTTCGCCCGACGAGGCTTTAAGATACTCCGCGGAACGGATACGCAAAGGCCTGGATACCATCTCCGTCACCGGCAATGTCCTGCGCGATTATCTGACCGACCTCTTCCCCATCCTCGAACTGGGCACCAGCGCCAAGATGCTCTCCATCGTCCCGCTGCTGGCCGGCGGCGGCCTTTTCGAGACCGGCGCGGGCGGGTCCGCGCCGAAACACGTGCAGCAGTTCCTGAAAGAAGGCTACCTGCGCTGGGATTCGCTGGGGGAGTTCTCCGCCCTGGCGGCTTCGCTGGAACATCTGGGCGGCGCCTGCGGGAACGACAAAGCCCTGCTCCTGGCGGAAACCCTAGACCAGGCCATCGCCAAATTCCTGGACAACAATAAATCCCCGTCCCGCAAGGTGGGCGGGATAGACAACCGCGGCAGCCACTACTACCTGGCCCTGTACTGGGCGCAGGCCCTGGCCGCGCAGTCGAAGGACGCCGGCATGCGGGCGAAGTTCGCCGGGGTCGCGAAACGGCTGGAAGAGGGAGAAGGAAAGATAACTGAAGAGCTGCTGGCGGCCCAGGGCAGGCCGGTGGAACTGGGCGGCTACTACCACCCGGACTCCGGGAAGACCGCCAGGGCCATGCGCCCCAGCCCCGCGCTGAACGCGATCATCGACGCGATGTGAAAAGGGCTGCCGAAAATTCAGCAGCCCCTTTATCGCAGGATAAATATCCCGTTCCTAGATCCCCGGAACGTTGGTGATCAGCTCCAGCATATTTTCCGAACGCATATCCTGCGGATTGAACTTGAGCGCCACCCGGAAAGCGTTGGCGGCCTCTATGTTCATGTAGAGCCCCTGGTAAGCCAGGCCCAGCTTGTACCAGGCTGTGGCCGAAGAAGGGCTGACCTTGATCAGTTTCTCCAGAAGTTCGATAGCGTCCCTGAAACGCCTCTTCTGCAGATAAGCCTCCGCCATGTGGTAATACACGATCCGCGTTTCCGGGCTGATCTCCTTCACCCGCTGGAAATGCTCCAAAGACCGGTCCGAGTCCCCCCTGTGGTAATAAGCGAAACCCAGATAGTAATGCGCCATGGCGAGGCCGGGGTCCATGCTGACGGCCTTTTCCAGCTCGAGGATGGCTTTGCCGAGGTAGGCCAGCCGGTAATAAGCTATGCCTATGCGCAGTTGGACGACCGGGAGGTCGGGCTTGATCTTGAGAGCCTTGTGGTAGATGTCTATCGACTGAAGAACGAAACCCTCGCTGAAATACAGGTTCGCGAGATTATCCCAGGCCCAGAAATCATCGGGGTCGTTTTTCAGCCGCTCGGCCAAAAGGGCCGCCAAGGACTTGAGCTTCTTATTGGCGGGAGGGATCTGCAGCAGAATATCCTTTAGAAAAGACTGGTCGTTTTTCATATATTTAACCTCAGCGCGCTCGCGGGGCGGACGGCGTCCCGTTATGTGCCTTTTATAGTCCGCCCATATACGAACATATTAGCATACTGGCGCGAAAGCCGCGGGCTTTTTCCGGCGCTCCGCGGCCGCCGCGGCTTAAGAGAGCCGCCTGACAAGCTCCTCGTTCTGCCTGCGCAGCTCCGCGGGAAGCTTCGGCCCCAGCGAATCGAAGAACACCTTATGGTCCGCCGCTTCGGCCCGCCATTCGTCGGCGCGGACCTCCAGCAGTTTCCCGAGCGCGTCCGCGGGCAGGTCGAGGCCGGCAAGGTCCAGCGCGTCGGGCGTCGGAACATGGCCTATCGGGGTCTGGACGGCTTTGCCCTCGCCGCGGCATCTCTGAAGTATCCACTCCAGAACGCGGGCGTTATCGCCGTAGCCCGGCCAGAGGAATTTGCCTTTTTCATCCGTCCTGAACCAGTTCACGTGGAAGATCTTCGGCGGCTTGGCCGCTTTTTTCCCCATCGCCAGCCAGTGGGCGAAATAATCGGCCATGTGGTAGCCGCAGAAGGGCAGCATCGCCATGGGGTCGCGCCTGACCTCGCCCTGGCTGCCCACCTGGGCCGCCGTGCGCTCGGAGGCCATCGTGGCTCCGACGTAAACTCCGTGCTCCCAGCTCGTGGATTGATAGACGAGCGGCGCCAGCCGGGCCCTTCTTCCCCCGAATATAATAGCCGAGATCGGCACGCCCTGCGGCTCCTCCCATTTGGGGGAGAGGCAGGGGCACTGCGACGCCGGGGCCGTGAAGCGGCTGTTCGGGTGGGCGCCGGCTATCGTTTTGCCCTGCGCGTCCTTTGTCCCCGGCTTCCAGGGTTTCCCCTGCCAGTCGAGCCCGGAGGCGGGCGGCTCGCCGTCCCCCCCCTCCCACCAGACCGTGTGGTCGTCGGCCAGCACCACGTTCGTGAAGATGGTGTTCTTTTTTACCGTGGCCATCGCGTTGGGATTAGTCTTTGAATTCGTGCCCGGGGCGACCCCGAAAAAGCCCGCCTCCGGGTTTACCGCCCAGAGCCTGCCGTCGGCGCCTACGCGCAGCCAGGCGATATCGTCCCCGACCGTCCAGACGCGGTAGCCCTTGGCCTTCATGACTTCGGGGGGGATCAGCATGGCCAGGTTCGTCTTTCCGCAGGCGCTGGGGAAGGAGGCCGCCACGTATTCGATGTGCCCGTCCTTATGCTCGAGGCCGAGTATCAGCATGTGCTCCGCCAGCCAGCCTTCTTTCCGGGCCAGGGCGCTCGCGATGCGCAATGAAAGACATTTTTTCCCCAGCAGGGCGTTCCCGCCGTAGCCCGAGCCCACGCTCCAGATGGCGTTGTCTTCCGGGAAATGGAGGATAAGGCGCTTGTTCTCGTCCAGGCCGGCCTTTCCGTGCATGCACTTCGTGAAACCGCCCTCGGTCCCGAGCTTGGCCAGGACCCTGCTTCCGGTCCGCGTCATGATAAGCATGTTCAGCACTACATAGAGGCTGTCCGTTATCTCCACCCCGATCTTTGAAAAAGCGGAGTCGACAGGGCCCATGGAAAAAGGAATGACGAACATCGTCCTCCCCTTCATCGAATCTTTGAGTATTTCGGAGGCTTTGCGGTACCCTTCTTCGGGCGGCAGCCAGTTGTTCGTGGGGCCGGCGTCGTCTTTTTCCGGGGAGCAGATATAGGTGAGGTGCTCCGTGCGGGCCACGTCGTTCCCTTTCGTCCGGTGAAAGAGACAGCCGGGCAGCTTTTCCTCGTCGAGGCGCAGCACCTCGCCGGAGGCGACGGCGTCTTCCTCCAGTCTTTTCTTCTCTTCCGCCGAGCCGTCTATCCATACTACTTTATCGGGGGAGCAGAGCCCGCGCATCTCCTCAACCCAGTTCTGAAGTCCGGTGTGCTTTGTCATTTTTTCCTCCCAGCCGCTCTTCGGTATCTTTGCCGGCCCGCGCTTTTCCGGCGGCCTATTTCCTTTTTCCCATCGGGACATAGTCCCGTATCTTTTCGCCGGTGTAGACCTGCCTCGGCCGCGCTATTTTAGTGGACTGCTCGTCGTGCTGCTCCTTCCACTGCGCTATCCAGCCGGGCAGCCGGCCTATGGAGAACATGACCGGGAACATATTGGCGGGGATCCCTATGGCTTTCATTATTATGCCGCTGTAGAAATCCACGTTGGGGTAAAGCTTCTTCTCTATGAAATACGGGTCCTTAAGCGCCAGCTGCTCCAGTTTCATGGCTATCTCGAGCAGCGGGTCGTGCACCCCCATTTTAGCGAAAACCCGGTCGCAGGTCTTCTTGAGGATCTTCGCGCGCGGGTCGTAGTTCTTGTATACGCGGTGGCCGAAGCCCATGAGCTTGAAGCCGCTGGTTTTGTCCTTGGCGAGCTCCAGGCACCTTTCGGGCTTCATGTTCCCGCGGTGGATCTCCTCGAGCATATCTATGACGGCGAGGTTCGCTCCGCCGTGGAGCGGCCCCCACAGCGCGCAGACGCCGGAGGCGACCGAGGCGAAAAGGTTGGCCTTGCTGGAGCCCACCATCCTGACCGTGGACGTGCTGCAGTTCTGCTCATGGTCGGCGTGGAGCGTGAAGATCAGGTTGAGGGCGTCCTCTATTTCCGGCTCCACGACGTGGTCCTTATAGGGCATGGAGAACATCATGTGCAGGAAATTGGCGCAGTAGCGCAGGTTGGAGTTGGGATACATCAGGGGCAGCCCTTTCGACCTGCGGTAGGAGTAGGCGGCGATGGTGCGTATCTTGCTTATGATCCCCGCCGCCGCGCTTTCGAAGGAACTGTCGTTGGCGAGCTTGAACACTTCCGGGTGGAAGCAGGAAAGCGCGTTTATCATCGCCGAAAGCTGCGCCATCGGGGGGGCGCTGACGGGAAAACCCTCGAAGTGATGCCGCATGTTCTCGTCGAGATACGAGTTCGCGCCGGATAACCCGCGGAACCTTTCCAGGTCGGCCTTATTGGGGAGCTGGCCGAAGATCACAAGCATGGCCGTTTCCAGGAAATCGGGCTTCGGCCTGTCGAACTGCTCTATCGGTATTCCGCGGTAGCGCAGTATCCCCTTTTCTCCGTCGATGAACGTTATGGCGCTTTTGCAGCTGCCCGTATTTCCATAGCCGGGGTCGAAGGTGATAAGCCCGGTCTGGGCGCGCAGCTGGGTTATGTCCAGCGCCAGTTCGCCCTCGGTCCCTTCAACGACCGGAAGTTCCACCGTCTTGCCGTCTATGGTAAGCGTCGCCTTGTGTGCCATTTTAAACCTCTCGGACCGATATTTTCCGCCGTTCCCGCGCCGCCGCTGAATAATCAAAAATGATAACAGAAACGAACCGCGCCGTCAATACTTTACCGGATAATTATAATCCAATTATAAAACCCGCAAAAAAATCCGCCGCCGCGGCCTACGCGGTCGCGCGGCGGCGGATCTCCAGCGCCAGGCCGCGGAATATCCAGAGATGCACCGGGTAAAGCGCGTACCAGTAAAGGTTGCCGAACAGCCCGTGCGGCTCGAAATACGCCGTCAGGCGCAGCGTGCAGGCGTCTTCCCCGGCCGGCACGGCTTCGAACTGCAGCCAGCCTTTGCCCGGCAGGCGCATCTCGGCGCGGAGCAGGAGCATCCTGTTCTCTATAACGCGCTCCACCCGCCAGCAATCCAGCACCTCGCCCTGGTTAATAATGTCCGGATGGCGCCGGCCGAGGCGCATGCCCGTCCCCCCGACCAGCCTGTCCTGCAGGGCCTTCAGGTCCCAAAGCCACTGCCCGTAGAACCAGCCGCGCCCGCCGCCTATCCCGGAGAACACCTTAAAGACGGCTTCCGCCCCGGCCCAGATATGCAGCACGTGGGCGTGGCGGATAAGGCCTTCGCTGTCCTTGAAAGTGTAAGGCCTGGAGTAGGACGGCGTATAGGCGGCGGTCCAGGAGGTCTCCACCGCGTTCTCGCTTAAGCGTATCAGGGCGTATTTCACGGCCGTCGCGTAGTCCAGCGGCTTGATCTCGGGAAAAAGCTCCGCCGCCTCGGTGCCGCTGCAGGTGACCTCGTAGTTCAGGCTCTCCAGGAGCGGGTACGCGAATATCCTCGGCACGGGCGTCAGCAGCCCCACCATCGCGCTGTTGAACTCCACGTTCCACCGGTGCAGGTCTATGAACCGGCGCCTGAGGCCGCGGATATCCGCGTAGATGCGCAGGAGCTCCTCGTAAGGGTGCGCGGTGGGTCCGCCGATCTCTATGATGCGCCCGGCGGTTTCAGGCTTCTCCAGGCAGCCGATAAGATAAGAGAGCGCGTCCCTGACCGCGAGGGGCTGGCAGCGCTTCTGCAGGCAGCCGCAGGTGGGGATCACCGGCAGGCGCTCCACCAGATAGCGGATCATCTCGAACGAGATGCTGCCCGAGCCGACTATGATGGCGGCCCGGAACTCGGTAACCGGCGTGCCGAAGGAGCGCAGCATCTCGCCGACGCGGTGGCGGGAGGTGAGATGTTTGGAGAGCGGGCCGCTCTCCTTGCCGAGCCCGCCGAGATAGATCACCCTGCCGCAGCCGGCCCCGGAAGCGGCCCTCGCGAAATTATAAGCCGAGGCCTCCTCCATCTTTTCAAAGCCGGGGACGTCCGCCATGGAGTGCACGAGGTAATAGGCGGCGTCGATCCCGGCCAGGGCTCTGCGCAGGCCTTTTTTTTCATAGACATCGCCCCCCAGGATCTCCACGCTGCCGGCCCACGGGCGGCCCGCTAGCCGCTCGGGATGGCGCACGAGGCAGCGGACCTTATAGCCTTTCTCCAGCAGCCGGGGGATAAGCCGGCCGCCGATATAGCCGGTGGCGCCGGTGACTAGAATATTTTTTAGAGAAGACATCTTAAAGCCCCCGCCCCCGAAGGTCATTTTTTGCCGCTGGGATGAACAGGGTATGGCGCTCGTTTATTTTCTGAAGCAGCGCGGCGAGGCCGCCTATTTTCCCTTTAATGACCCTGGCGGCGCGGCTTGAGATCGACGCGCAATCCGCCAGGTAGACCGGCGCCGCGCGCGGGTAGGCTTTCAGGGCCGCCGCGATGAACTCCTTTTTCCGCCCCGCGTTGCGCTGCAGGTTCAGCACGTCCGGCACGAAGACGAGAGTATCCATGTCCGGCGTAAAAGAAGGCGCGTCTATGGAAGCCGCGGCGTCCACCAGCCGCAGGCCCCGCGGGGAATATTTATTCAGGTTGAACAGGTTCACCAGCGCGTCGAAAGAAGACACCCCCGCAAAAACGCTGACCGCCGCTTTTTTTCCCGCCGCCGCCTTCATGACCGCGGCGGCGGTCTGGTTAAGAAAAAGCGGGTTGCCGTAGGTGAGAAACCCGACGGTGTCATGCTTTTCCAGCGCGGAGACCGCCGCCGCCGCGGTCTCCTCCCGGCCGAGCCCGGCGGTAAGCTTCAGGCCCGGCGCCAGTTTCGCGAACTGCCCGGCGGTGGCTTTGTCCAGGCAATGCGTGTAGACGGCGCCGCACCGGCGCATGGCGGCCAGCGTCTCCAGCGTAACCTGCCCCGGGTAAAGCCCGTAGGAAAAGAGATAAAGTTTTTTCATAGCTTCCCGCGGCCGTCAGGCGGCCATCGCCCCCCCGCAATTTCAAAAAAGGTGAAAACCGGGCGGAAAACCGCGCGCCCGCCCCTGACCGAGATCTCGTACTCCGCGGGCCTGAAGAGCAGGCCCCAGAGAAAATACTGCGCGCCGCGGTTAAAGGAAGACGCGGAGCGCACTACGCCGACGGCGGCTTTCACGCGCCCCGCCTCAAGCCCCGAAAGCGCTCCCGAAAGGTCGCCCTCACCGGCCTTAAGCAGCGCGGCGTCCAGCGCGCCGGAGGCGGCGGCAAGTTCCGCGCGCGCCCGGGGGTAGGCCGTTCCCGGGAAAAAGACGGCCAGGTAGCGGTAGACGGCATAATCGTAAAAACAGGAAAACCCGGCGCGGGCCGCCCCGCTCTTCAGGTTAAGCAGCCCGTCGTAAGCCGAGTATCCGAGGTAGAGCGCGGCAAAATCATTTTCCGCGGAATTCACCAGCCGCCCCAGCTCCCCGAGCGCCACGCCGCCGGCTTCGATCCTGGCGGCCAGAGCTTCCAGCCCGGCTTTAAGCCGGGAGACCGACAGCAGCAGCTCTTTGGCGCCGGGCTGCGCGCCGGATCTTTCAAGAGAAACTCCGGCGGCGGAAAGGGCGGAAATGCGCGAGCGCAGGGTCAGCGCGGCCAAAGCGGAGCGCAGGTTTACGCGCAGCCTCTCAAGGCGGCGGGATTCCTGCTCCGTTACGGCTTCCCTGCCTTTAAGGGCCGCCGCCGCTACGACGAATTCGGTATACCGGGAAAAGGCAGCGGCATAAGCTCCGCCGGGTTCAAGCCGGGCGCCTTCGCCGCGCGCGGCTTCAAACCACTCTCCGGCCTGTGAAATTTCCCGCTCCAACCCGGCCTTGTTAAGCCGGTAAGCCGCGTAATTTATCGAGAAAAAGCCGCTGCCGCCCGCGCTCGCGCCGCCGGCCCTGACCTCAAGCCCTTCAGAATCGGACTGCTTTCCCTCGTAAAGGCGGCGGGCGGCCAGCTCAAGCGTTTCTTTGGACACGGAAGCGCTGCCGGCGGCGTCGTTCAGCGCCTTTACGGCGGCTATAAAAGAGCGGTTGAACTCCCAGGTCATCTCACGGGTCTCTATGGCATCGTGCAGGCGCCCGCCCGCCCCCTTCATGTGCTGGTAGACCTCGGCGGCCTTGGCGGGATTTTTCCGTATCCAGCCCAGCAGCGCGCTTTTAGCCCCCGCGTTCGTCTCTATCCCCTCCAGGTCCACAAAGCGCCCGGCCAGGCCCGCCTCTATTATTTTATCGGCCAGCTCCCCGCGAAAAAAAAGGCTGCTCAGCAGCCTGTCCCTGACGGAGGAAAGCTCTTCGGCCTGCGCGTTCTGCGGGCTTATTTCAGGCTCCCGGCAGAAAGCCGCCCCGGGGAGGGACGCGGCCAGCAGCAGGGCTGAAAATATCAGTTTTATAGCCATGAGCGGAACAGATAAAGGAACTTGGAGGCGGCCTTGGCCGTGAACGGCCTGTTTTTAACGTCGTTGAACGTGACGAGCCTGGATTTCTTCAGATCTTCCCGGAAGGCCCGCGTCATCTCGGAGCTGAAAGTCCTGTCGTAAACGTTCAGGTTGACCTCAAGATTATAATGGAGGCTGCGGTGGTCCAGGTTGTGGCTGCCCACGGACGACCACAGGCCGTCTATCACGGCCGTCTTCGAATGCAGTATGCGCCCCTGCCACTCATAGACCTTGACCCCGTTCTTTATGAGGTGCCCGTACATGGCCCAGGAGGCCCAGCGCACGTACGGGTAATCTGTTTCCCTGGGCGCGATGATCCGCACGTCCACTCCGCGCTGCGCGGCCTTGATCAGCCGCCGGTAAACCAGGCGGTCCGGCAGGAAGTAGGCGTTGGTGATATAGATATATTCCAGCGCGCGGTTTATGGCGTAGCGGTAACTGCGCCTTATGGAGCGCACATTGCGTATGCCGCCGGCAAAAACCACCGAGACGCGCTTGTCCCCCGCCTTCTCCGGTTCGGAGACCGGCAGGCAGGGTTCGGCGGGCCCGCCTACAGGGGTGGAAGCGGCCCAGGCCTCCCAGAAAACTTTTTCTATCCCCGCGACCGCCGGGCCGCTCACGCGGGCCAGCGTATCCTTCCAGCCGCGCCCGCCCATAGACCTGGGCGCGTCGCTCTCGGTGATATTGAAGCCGCCCGCGAAGGCGCAGCGCCCGTCCACGCACACGGTCTTCCTGTGGTCGCGCTTTATCCAGTTCCAGTAGGGCTTCCAGTAAATGACCGGGCGGAACTCCGCCACCTTTACCCCCGCCGCGGCCAGCACGTCAAAAAATCCCCTGTCGGTAAGTATGGAGCCCACCGAATCGTAGATCAGGTAGACCGCCACGCCCTGGCGCGCTTTTTCGCGCAGCAGATCCCCTACGGTCCTGCCGATGGAGTCGTCGGCGAACGCGTAAAATTCAAGCAGCACGAATTCGCGCGCTCCGCCTATCGCGGACAGCAGCGCGGGAAACGCCTCTTCTCCGTCCTTGAACAGGGCGACCTCGTTGCCCGCTATCGCGTTTTGCGGGGAGGCGCAGTAGCGGCTCCAGTTCTCTTTTTCCTGCATATATCTTTTTCCAGTTTTTCCGCCGCCTGGCGGTCAAAATCAACCAGCCCGCGCTGGTAAGGATCGCGCGGGTCAGGTGCCGGGGATCTTTTCAGGAGGGCCAGTTCGGAGCAGGCCTCTCCGCCGCGGCGGGCGGCCGCGTAAACCAGCGCAAGGCCCAGCCGGGCCCCCGAAAACCCGGGCTCCAGGGATAGGGCGCGCCCGAACGCCGCTTCCGCTCCGGCCGCGTCCCCGGCGGCGGCAAGCGCCTGCCCCTCGGCTCCCGCCCTGAAAGCGTCCTTCGGCCTCTCCAGGGCGGAGGACCGCGCCAGCGCCAGAACAAGCGCCCGATTCTGACCCTGCAGCGCTTCGCCGTAAGAGCGGACCAGGAATTTCTCCCTGCCGCTGAAATGCGCGGCCGCCGGGGCCAGGGCCAGCCCGGCGAAGCAAAGCGCCGCCAGCGCGGCTTTAAACTTCCCTCCGGCCGGCGCGTCCGGGCCGCCTCCGGCGGAGAATCCGAGCGAGCCCCAGAAAAGCAGCGAGACGGCCCCGGAGTAGAATATCATATCGGCCCCGCCCTGGATTAAAACCGCCAGGGCGCAGAGCTTCAGCGGCATTTTTTTCCCGCCGGGAGAAACCAGCGCCCCGGCCGCCGTAAGCAGAAAAAAGAAAGCCGCCGGGAAGCCGGCTTCGGCGGCCAGGTTCAGTATCTCGCTGTGCGCGTGGAGCGTGCTGTGCCCGTAATAAGAAAGTCCGTCGAAATACGGGAATTTGAAGACTTCGAAAATATCCCCGAAGAGACCCGGCCCCCGGCCGAGCAGGGGGCTCGAGGCCGCGGCCTCCAGCGCGGCGCCCCACAGGCGCGGTCGCGCGAAAGCGCGCGGAGCGGAAAGCTTTAGCAGCTCCTGGAGGGCGGAGGCCGGCAGGAAAGCCGCGGCGGCCAGCACGGCGGCAAAAAGCGCGGCCAGCCAGCCCCAGCGGCGCGTGAAACCGAGGCCCGCGGCGGCGCTCAGCAAGGCGGCCAGCAGGGCGCCCCTGGAACCGGAGGCATAGAGGCCGGCGGCCAGCAGCAGCGCGAGCGCCCAATAATATAATTTTTCCTTTTTACCGCTCTGTCCCGAAAGCGCCAGCAGGGCCGGAGGGAAAGCCGCCGCGCAGAAAGCGGCCGAGTAGTTCGGATTGGAGCCGATGAATCCCGTCGGGCCCTGGCCGGAGATTTTCTGAAAAATAAGGACCGCCGCCGCCGCCGCTCCCAGAGTGTATACCGCGGCCAGCCAGCTCCTCCCGCTCTCTTCCGAGGAAGCCGCATAGAAGAACAGGAGCCCGAAAACCGCATAGCGGGAAAAGGCGCTTAGCGAAGCGGACGGCTCCGGTGAAAAAACCGCCGCGGCCGCGAGCCAGGAAAAAAACAGGACCGGAGCTGTCAGCCCGGCGCGGGAAAACCCGCGCGGCGACAGGGCCGCCCAGGGCAGAAAAACAGCCCCGAAAACCAGCCAGGCGGCGGGCGCGCGCAGGCCGCCGGCGGCGACGGCCAGGACCAGAAAAAAAGCCGGCGCCCAGGGGCTGACTTTTTTTAAAGCTTCGGCTGCGCGCCTCATTTAAACACCTCCAGCCGCCGCCGCTCTAGGCCGGCCGCGCCGGGCTCCAGCCCGGGCTGGGAGTAAATGCGCCTGAGCGCGCTCCAGGCCGTGGGGCTGTAGCGGTTCTCGAGCAAAGCCATTTCATAATAGACGGCGGAGCGGAAACCGGGCGCGCCCCCGGAGTCGGCCAGACTGACGCGCCCCAGCAGTTCCAGCGCGGGCGCTCTGAGAAGCCCGGTTTTCAGCGCGGGGCGCAGCTCGGTTTCGGCGGCTGAGAGTTCGCCTCCGGCCGCAGCGGCGGCGGCCCGGCCGCGGGCTTTTTCAAAAGAGAGGCTGCGGAGATCCAGGGAAAACAGGGCGGCCAGAAGCAGGCAGACGAAGACAAGCGCGGCGCCCGCGGCGCGGCGCGAAGGGCGGAAAACCCCGGCTCCTTCGGACGGAGAGCTGAGCAGCCAGCAGAAAAGCCAGAAGTTGGCGGGCACGGAAAGCCCGAAATCCACCAGCGAGTGGACGAGGGCCGCTATGACGGAATATTTTACCAGCCCGGTCCTGGCGCGCGCCGCGGCGAAGACCAGCCAGAACCAGGCGAGGGCGGCGGGCAGGCCGTTCTCGGCGAGGAATTCGAGGTAATAGTTGTGCGCGTAGATGGAGTGCTCCCTGAAAGCGCCCTCCGCCTGGAAAGCCGCCTGCGCCCAGGTGAAGGAGGCATGGCCGAAGCCCGACAGCGGCCGGGCCGCGAACATCTCCCAGGCGCTGCGCCACCAGGCCAGCCGCCCGGCCACCGAATCCGCCTGCAGCAGGTAAAAAATCGGCACGGCCAGCGCGGCCAGCGCGGCCAGCAGCCAGACATTCTCTTTCAGCTCCTTTCCTTTTAAGCGGGAAGCCGCGTAAAACCCGGCGGCCGCCAGCCCGGCCAGCACGGCGCCCAGGGACTGCGTCCACACCACCAGGACCACCATGGCGCCGGCCAGCAGCCAGCTCTTCCGGTCCAGCGCGAGCGGGATCAGCATGACCGCGTACAGCGCCAGGGCGTTGAGGTTGGTCAGCGGCGGTTTTGCCAGGAAGTTTTCCAGCACGAAAGCCTCCAGCAGCGAAACCGCGAAAACCAGCCAGGCGCCCAGGACTACGGCGCGCTCGACCTTCCCGCGCTCTTCCTTATTAAGGAAGGAGGCGAAGAGAAAGATCAGCAGGCCGGCCGCGTAATTGCCCCACTCGTTGAAGATATACCCTTTGAAGGGGCTGACCAGCAGGGAAATAAAAGAGAGGCCGGCGGCGGCCCAGAGAGGATAGAATTTTTTCTCGCCTAAGCTCCGCGGGAGTCCCGCGCCGTAAGCGTTTATGAAAAGCCAGGCCAGACAGACAAACAGCACGGCCCGCTGCAAAGCCAGCTGCAGCTGCAGGTCGAAGACGGCCTGCAGCGCCGGAGAGATACCCAGCACAAAAAGAAAAATATATGCCAGCATTTATCGTAAAAACAAGGACCAGGGCCGCTCCGGACCTGGTCCTTTTATTACCGAACCGCGGTCCGGCTTAGTCCTCGATTATCTTCGGGGTAACAAAGATCAGCAGCTCCTTGCGGTGTCTTTCAGTCGACTTACGCCTGAACAGGATCCCGAGCAGCGGGATATCACCGAGGATGGGGACCTTGACGACAGTGTCGTTCTGGGTGTCTTTTATCAGGCCGCCTATAACGATGGTTTCCCCGTTCTTCACTATCACGTTGGTATCGGCGCCCCTGGTGCCGACGTCGGGGGGCGTGCCCGGTCCGTTCGGCAGGCCGCTGACCTGGCTCACCGAAGGAATAAGATGCATTGCGATACGGCCGTCCGAATTTATCGTCGGCGTCACCTTGAGCGTTATGCCGGTGGCTATAGGAACGTACGTGGTGGCGATTTGGGTATTATTGCCGACAACGGTATTCGTCTCCTGCTTATAGTTGGTTTGCTCCGTGATATTTATATTGGCTTCTTTATTGTTCAAAGTGGCCACTTTAGGGTCCGAAAGCAGCTTAGCCTTGCCTTTGGTGGCCAGCGCGGTTATCGTAGCCTGGATCTGGGAACTATTCGTAAGCTTTCCGAACGTGAAAGTTCCGGCGGGAAAAGCCAGACCGGCGCTGGTGCCGCGCGTGGCCGGAGTTCCCAGAGCCGCGCCCAGATTATTACTGATGCCAGACCAGTTCACTCCCAGGGTGTTGGTGTCGTCCAGATTTACTTCCACCAGCTTCACCTCTATCATCACTTGTTTGGGTACACGGTCCAGGTTACGTATCAGCCTGGACGTGGCGTCCAGCCCGAGAGAGGTGTCGGTGACTATCAGGGCGTTATTGTTCTCGTCCGCGGCGCAGCGCGCCTCGGTACGTTTCTCGGCTGTGGCAACGGCGTCCACCTGCACTTTCATTTCAAGGGCCTTTGAATAGTTCAAAAAAAACACACGCGTCTGCTGCATGGCTTTCTTCTGCTCCGCGATGAAAGTGGCGGCCGTGGCTATGCGCAGGATATTGTCGCCGGCCTGCTGGGCGGTCAGGCCCTTTATGTTGAGGAGGGTCTTGAAAGCCTCGTCGAAAGGCACCTTTGTCAGGCTTATCGTAACGGTGCCGGTCACATCATCGCCGTAAATCACGTTGATGTTGGCTTTGGCCGCCAGCATATCTATCACTTCCCGCACGTCGGCCTCGCTGTAGTCGAAGGTGACCGATTCGCGGGACAGGTTATCCATGATGTTGCGCGAGGAGGGGGCGGCGTATGTTTTTCTGGAAACCGGCGCCGGCACGTTCTCCCGGTTAAGGTCGGCGGGCTTTATGGGCGCGGCCTCCAGCGTCATCTCCAGGGGCTTCTCGGAGGCGGACTCGGGAACTATGACCTTTACTCCGGCCGGCACCGCGGCCGGGGCGTCCTTTACCGCGGGGGCCGCCGGCTTCCGGGCGCGCGTACCGAATATGACCACCAGCTCGGCGCCCTTGCGGGTTATCTCATAGGCGGTTTTCTGCGAAAGGTCCATTACCACGCGGGAGATGCTCACCGGGCTGTTCTGGAACTGGCCGGTGCGCACCTTGGTCAGCGAGCGGCCGCTGACGGGAATCTCCTGAAGAGTTTTAAGCTTCGCGTCCAGCAGCTCCAGCACCAGCCTGGGAGGCTGCTCCACGGTGAAGGCTTTGTACTGTACGGGCCGGTCGGTGGCGATATAGACGCTTTCCGCGGAAACCCGGACCGATTGCACTGTGGCGCTCTCGACCGCGAAAACCAGCGCCGGGTTTTGTCCCAGCAAAAAAGCCGTAACGGCGGCCGCCGTGAATTTTTTCATGTTTAGCTCCCCGATAATCATTCGTTCTCCCGCAGGTTAAGATGGTGGACCTTCTTGTCTTCGGTCATAAAGATTACCTGTTTGCCCTTTATCACTCCCGAAACCCCGGGCACGATTTTTTTCTTGGCGTCGGTAAGGCGCCCGGCCTTAAGCGTGTAAACTGCGCCGGAACCGTCCCGCAGCAGGGCTTCGCGGCCGCGGGAGTCTTCCATGATGCCGGTCAGCGTAAGCCCGTAGACGGTAAAAGTGCCTTTTTCCACGGCCGGAGTCTTCTCGGGCGCCGCGCCGCTTTTGCCCTTGAGCTTGCCGGTCCCTTTCTGGTCGCCGAAAACAGTGGCCGGCACCAGCGGATCGCGCGCGTTGACCGGCTTATAGGCCTGCTCTACGGTGGCCGGCGGGGTAGAAACCTCCACCTGGGCCGCGGCGGGGACCGCGCAGGAAACAAAAAGTACGGTTAATATTAGGCGCATAATTTAGCTGTTGTATTGGTAGGCGGCCAGCGTAAACTGGGCGGTCACGGAAGTTTCGGAACCGGGCGTGGCGGTCAGGACCAGATTCTCGGAGGTCATTATGCGCTCCTCCAGGCCGAGCGCCGTAAGGAAGCGTCCCACGTCGTGGTAATTGCCTTTTAAGCTGATGCTGTAGGTCACCTTGGTGAAATATTCTACCCGCGCCTGGCCGGTGGGGGTGATCGCGGTTATGTTCACCTTGTATTTGCGGCTGAGGGTGGTCACCGTGCGGATCAGGTCCGGGATCCTGCGCTCGCTGGGCAGTTTTTTTACGGCGGCTTCCCTCTCCGCGTTCAGGCTGACCAGCTTGGCCTCAAGGTTCTTGTACTTGGCCTTCTGCTTCTTGGCCTTGGCGATGTCGGACTCCATCGCGGCGACCTTCTCGGAGTTAGCCGCTATGGCCCTGGCCGTGGGCAGCCAGAAGTACTGAAGATAGATGAAGATGAACATCGCGCCGAAAAGCACCCCGGCGGCCAACTGGCCCATCTGCTCCTTGGTAAGCTGTATCTGCTTCATAGTTTTATTTGTAAGTGTACTTCATGGTGATCGTCACGGTGAACCTTTTACCCGCTTCCGTTTCGGTCACCGCTATGCCGCCGATCCCGACCTCGGAATAGGAGCCGGAAGTTTCCAGAGAATTTATCCAGTACGCCAGGTCGTAGGCGGAGTTGGCATTGACTCCGAGCGAGACTCCGACGATATTGCCGGACAGCGTGGTGTTCACGTTGTTGAACCAGATGGTCGCGGGCAGGTCGCTGGTGAGGTCCTGCAGAAAGCGCGTGTAAACGAAGCGGCCCTTATTTATGCTGTTTATGGAGTTCAGGTACTTCTGCACCTCGGCGATCTGCGCCTCGATGGCCTTTACCTGGTCCACGTCCTTCTGCAGCACCCGCATCTCCGCCTCGCTCCTGGCCAGGGCGGCCTCTATGGTCTTGGCGCGGGTGAGATGCCAGACGGAAACGAACGCCACCGCGCCTGCCGCCAGCACGGCGGCCAGCACGACCTTGGCGATGATAACCCGGCGGTTTATCCTGGCGATGTATTCGGGCGGAATGAGATTTATCTTTATCATTCTTCCCAATCCTTCATCTTGCGCAGCGCCAGGCCGGCCGCCACCGCGAGGGCCGGCAGCACGTCCGCGGGAATATTCTTGGGCATCTCGGACAGGAAAGCCAGCGGGTTGACTACCTCCACCGGCACTTTAAATTCGGCGGCCAGGAATTTGGTGATGTTGCCGAGATTGGACATGCCTCCGGAAAGCATTATCCGGGAGATGGAGTGATCAGTGCCCTGGGACAGGTAAAAATCTATGGAGCGCGAAACCTCGGTATAGAGGTCTTTCAGCACGCCGACCGCCGCCTTGGAAACCGCTATGCCTTCCCGGTCAAAGCTCTCTATCGCGGCCTGCTTGTCCTCGTCCGTAACCAGCACGGAGCGGTTCTTCTTCGCCGCGTCGGCCGCCGCGGCGTCGATCTTAAGGACTTTGGCGATGGCCTTGTCGAAAGTGGCGCCGGCGATGAAGATATCGCGGACCACGCGCGTCACGCCCTGTGAAACGATGGAAAGGTTGGTAACCTTCTGGCCCAGATTCAGCATCAGCACGGTGTTGTTTTCCGTTTTAGGCGCCAGGCGAGAGTAAAGGGCCTCAAGCGCGAAAGAATCCACGTCGACTATGAGCGGGTCCAGGCCGGCCCCGGAGATCATATCTATCTTGTCCTGCACCGCCTCGCGCTTGGCGGCGACCAGCACCGTATCTATCTTCGGATCTCCCTCCTCGGTCGATTCGTTGAGGATGCTGTAGGTCAGATTGACGTCTTTTATGTCGAAGGGGATGAAGGGTTCGGCCTCGACATTGATGGTGAGATCGAGCTCTTTTTTTGTGAGCTTGGGCAGCTTGACGTAGCGCACGATCACGGCGTTCCCGGAGACGGAGGCGGCGGTATACTTGGCCTGGATATTTTTCTTCTTGAGATAGGTTTTTATCTCCTGGGAGATTATGGCTTTCTTTTCCTCGGGAGAAGTGTCGGGTTTTATGGACAGAGGGATATAGCCCCAGTCCTTGAGCTTCAGGACTTTTTTATCCTCGTGGAAACAGATTATTTTTACGGCGTAGTTGCCGATGTCGACGCCTATGATATCCTTAGGCGGAAAAAGTTTTTTTACAAAGTTTGAAAGCATCTGGTTAAAGAAACCCTCCGGCTACCCGCTATGCCCGCCTCCGCGCGCCGCCCGCCATTAGTATAGATTAATTATATTAAACAATTATTACAGAGAAAGCAATACATTAAGCACGGCGAAAAAAACTCTTCCGCGTCCGTTACGTCTTTTCCGGGCTGCCGGGGGTCTTATAAGGGCGCAGAATGCCCACCAGAAATTCGCTTATTTCCCCGCTTGAGCGATAAACCTGCAGTCCGGCCCTCACCAGGAAGAAAAGCATGAAGCCCAGAAAAAGCGACTGGTAAACCCATTCGTAGTCCGCGATAAAAGGGAAAACCGCGTCCTGGAACGCGTAATAAGCGAAAAGCAGGGCCAGGATCTTTATCACGCTGCGCGCCAGCCTGCCGGCGCCCGGCATGAACCCCAGTATCCCGTCGACCGCCGGGGACGCCTCCGCCCCGAACTTCACGAAGACTATCACCCCGAGCAGGGAAACGACGGCGTTCAAAAAGACGCTGACCGGCAGCCGCTGGCTTAAGAACGGCAGCGAGCGGGCATAAGGCAGGCTTTCCACGAAGAAACCGATAGCGAACAGCGTGAACAGCGCCACCAGCGTTTTAACGGCTTTTGCAAGCAGGCTCCAGAAAAGTTCTTTTGTTTCCATACTGAAAATCTAACAAATAATGCCGCGCCTCCGCAAACGGGGGAAAGCGGGGGCGGCGGATGCCGCGCGGATCGCCCCGCCGCTTCACAGCCGGACAACCGGACTTTTTTGGATTTACAATCCGCGAATAAAATATTATTATTATTGTAAGGCCGCCTTTTATGTGCTAGTATTTGGCTTAAGCGCGCCCCAAAAGGGCACGATTTACGCCCGTTAAACGGCCAAGCGCGTGGAGGAATAATTATGATAGTAGAAAGAACCGAATACAAGGGCCAGCCGGTCCTCATACTCAAGCGGAACGAGAACGACAAATACCCGTTCTCCTTCGGTCTCTCCAAAGCCCGCCTCATCATAGAGGGCTTCGAAGAAGTCAAGAAGTTCGTGGCTGAAAACGACAACAAAGAAGAGAAAAAATAGTTTTCCCTTTCTCTCCGCTCCGCTAAATGCCGTCAGAAAAAGAACTGGCTATCGCCGGGTTTTATGACGGCATTTATCTTTTTTACGGCCTGGCCAACTCTTTCCTGACCCTGGGTCTCGACTTTTACTGGCGCGCCCGCGCCGCCGGTATCGCTAAAAGATCAGCGCCCGGCGCGCTCGCGGCGCTGGACGTCTGCTGCGGCACCGGCGACTTTACCCGCGCCCTGCAAAGGGCCTTCGGCCCCCGCCTGCGGCTGACCGGCGCCGATCTCAGCGCCGCCATGCTTTCGGCCGCGGGCGCGAAAACTCCCGGCGTCACCTTCCTCCGGGCCGAGGCCAAGGAGCTGCCTTTCCCCGACGACAGCTTCGACCTGGTCGCCATTTCCTTCGCCACGCGCAACCTCAACATCGACAGGGAAAAACTGCTCGCGGCCCTGCGGGAATTCCGGCGCGTGCTGAAGCCAGGCGGCCTTTTCCTGAACCTGGAAACCACCCGCCCGAAAAATTCCGCGCTCCGTTTTTTCATGCGGGCTTACGTGAAAACGGTCATCGCGCTGCTGAACCTGCTCTCGCCCGAAAGCCGTACGCAATACTCTTTCCTTAAAAATACAATATTGAATTTTTACGGCGCGGAGGAATTCTCCGCGCTGCTCTCCGCCGCCGGCTTCGCCGGGGCCGCTCACAAAACCCTCTTCCCCGGCGCCGTCGCCGTCCACACCGCCCGCAAATAATTATTATCTCTCTTCCCGCAGGTTAAACAGCCGAGGGCCGGCCATGGGGTTGCTCTGAAGCCGCTTTGGGGAAGGGGGCCCCGCTTCGGGGGGAACCGCGCTGGGCTATGCCCGTGCCGTATCAAGAGCCATGCTCATCTATGAAAAGGGAAGTCAAGAGAATGCACTCCCCCTGACGGCATTTTTGTGCCGCCTCTGACTTGCTTCCTTCC
>CAIQNV010000084.1 GCA_903873295.1 uncultured Elusimicrobia bacterium | reverse complement strand
GTTACCCGGCGCCG
Source organism: uncultured Elusimicrobia bacterium (assembly GCA_903873295.1). GTDB lineage: Bacteria > Elusimicrobiota > Elusimicrobia > Elusimicrobiales > UBA9959 > UBA9959. The sequence continues at coordinate 29,262 of CAIQNV010000084.1, read as the reverse complement.
CTACAAGAGGGTCGGCCAAATACCCCCAAAAGGGGGTGGCCGATTTGCTTCAGAACGGTGGCCGATTTGGATCAGAATGGTGGCCGATTTGATTCAGAATGCCGGCCGAATTGGTTCAGAATATGCAGCGGGCATCGGCTACCCGGCTAAGCTGGCCTACGACGGGAAGATAGAGGTCAAAAAATTGACCCAGGATTATAAATCGCTGGAGATAGCGCTCGCCGCGCTGAATCAAAGGAATTTCGAGCTTTACAAGAAGATCTTCCCCCAAGTGCAGAAACTGGAGAGCTCGAAGCTCGAATCGGCCCTGAAAGGGATCGAAGAGAACATCGACCTCTCGGCAAAGATGAAGCTGGAGGCGGACGACCTCTGGACCGATAAAAAATACGACCAGGCGCTGGAGCTGTATGAGCGGGCCTCAAACACGAACCCGCTTAACGACAGAAGCGCCTATCTGCTGAAAGAAGCCGAGCTGACGAAGTACGACCAGTCGCATTTTAAACATTTTTACATCGTGCGCAAAGGAGACACGCTTGAGCACCTGGCGAAGCGGGCGAAGGTGTCGGCGCAGAGGATCCAGAACGCGAACGGCCCTAAGTACGTGGTGCTGTATCAGGGGCGGCTGGTAAAGGGCATGCGGCTTGCTCTGCCCGAGGACATAGACCTGGTCCGCAAAAAAATAAAATGAAAAACGATGTTTACGCTTTGCTTTACGCAAAGGGAACGGAGACAGGCAAGACTTACACCGAGTCCGAAGACAGGAAAAAGAGGTCGCTGAAGAAGCTCCTCCTGGGGGCGGGACTGCCGCTGCTTTTATTCGTCGCGTACCAATATATTCCCGCGAAGCTCTCGAGGAAGATCACCGCCGAAGACAGGGCCGCCATCGGGCTGGCGGCCGGGGAAAAAAAGCTGGAAATATTTTACGCGAATGCCGGGCTATATGAAAAAAGCGCGGGGTCTGAGGCTCTGGAGACCGCTTTTCTGCCCGAAAGGCCGGCGAAGACCAGGACAAAAGAGGAAGCCGAGATAGCGGCTCTGGTGAAGAACGGCGCCGATGTTCTCGCCTATCACGCCGTGGGGCGGATCCTGAACGGGAAAGTCGTGCCTTACAACAAATATAATTTCACGGCCTTCAGCCCGACAGTAAGAGCGGTGACGAGGAATCCCGCCGAATTTCGGAAGGACCTTAAGCTGTCGATGGAAAAAGGCAAGGGGACCATTATCGCCCTGATCGGGTCCGGGCGGGAACATTTCAATATCCTCCCCGACGGAAGCACGGACCCGGATTGCTCGGCGGGGATCTTAAGCCGGTTCGGAAAGGAACATCCGGAATATTTAAGCAGGCTGAAAGTGATATTTTTTCATCCCTACTCCCCGGATTCCTTATTCGGCCAGCCGGAATATGAGGGCGAAAAATACGATAAAATTTTAAAGTCGGGCTGGAAGAACGCCTTTCTCGGGATAAATCTCGGGAGCGAGGACCTCGCCAAGCCCCAGGTTACGGAGGAGGGCTGGAAGGGCGGGGAATTCTGGGCCGAGGGCCCCGGGATCACGAATTTTACCGCCAAGCAGATCTCGCTCGATAAAAAACTTACGGATGCAAGACTGAAGAGGCTGGGGAAAGACGGAGACAGGACTGATTTTTACTGGCTACCCTGGGCCGCAATTCCTAAAAGCCGCGAGGCCGCCAGGGAACTGGCCAATGATTACGCCCTGCTCTTTGCCGGCTACAGCGGGCAAAAAGCCGATTCAAAAGCGCGCAGAATAATTTTCGCGAAAGTAATGGGTTCAAGATGAACAGAAAATCTAAAACCATAGTCGTCGCGGGAGGAAAAGGCGGTGTGGGGAAATCCAATATCGCCGTAAACCTGGCCGTGACCTTCAGGGACCTGGGCTATTCCCCGATAATCTTCGACGGGGACACGAACCTGGCCAATATCTCGCAGATCATAGGCGCGCCGGAGCCGAGATATGATTTCAGCGATGTCCTGAAGGGAAAGCGGACGATAAAAGAAATAACCTACCACCGCTACGGCGTCGATTTCATTCCCGGAGCCTCGGACATGGACGAGCTGCAGCGGATGAGCTACGCGGAAAGGCAGAGCAAGATAATCGGGCAGCTGAACAATCTCGACAAGGCCTACGATATTTTTATCATGGACGCCCCGGCCGGCCTGAACGATTATGTGCTTACCATGGCGGGAATGGCCGACGAGGTGATCATAGTGACCTGCCCCGAGCCTCCGTCGAGGTCGGATTCCTTCAAGCTTATAAACGCCATCACCACCAAGAACATCGAGAAGGCCCTGGAGGAGATCCTCCAGAAATACAGCATCGAGGACGCCGTGCTGGCCTATCTTCACCTGAAGCGGCCGCTTAACGAGATCATCACGAAGAAATACAGCGACGATCTCGCCGAAAAAGGGAAAGAGTACGCGCTCTCCCAGCTCGCACGGCCGCTTGAAGAATTGACGGATATAAAGCAGGGCGGGACGAACAGCTTCTATCACAGGTTCCTGCTCAGGGAAATAGCGAAAGCCGTGATCAAAAAAGGGGATTCCGTGAACCACTCCCTTGTGGCGTTCTGGAATATGGGCTATTCCCTCCCCTTCATAACCAGCATAGCCAATGAAGTCTGCAAGAACAATTCCGTAGAAATAGCCCGCCTTAATAAGGAGATCTTCGGGCGGGTCTCCGGGGCGAGCGGGGTGAACGGTTTCGACGCGGAGCATCTCGCCGCCTATTGCATCGACCGGCTGGGCATTAATCCGGAGGAAGTGCTGAAATTCTTCAAAGAGGGCCTGGCAAGATCCGGGCTTTCGAAAATAACCCCCTTCCTGCTCATGAAAAAGTTCTCTCCGGAGACCTTGAGAGAGCTGCACGGCTATATCTTTGAGAATCACGCGAAGCTCATCCCGGCCGCCGGCGTGATGGCCTCCTGGCTTGAGCAGATAGATTCTATGGAAAACTGGCTTATGGACCAGCAGCAGGGCGAGAAATACGACCTGGAAGGAACGACGGCCTTTTACGCTAAAAAAGAAAATTTCGGCCGCACCACGAAGGGGCAGAATCCTTTTTTTGATTCTTACATCGCCATGTTCCAGACTCTTGAGAAGGTCGACCTGATGGTGAAAGGGGCGAAAACTCCCGATATAGCCGGGCTCATAGAGCTGTCGAAATCAAGAATGCCTGTTTATTCGAACATAAAATTCATAAAATCCAAGAATGAGGCTTCGCTCAGGCTGCTCGTGAACATGGCCGACAGCCTGACCGAGGGAAAAGAGCAGTATTTCCTCATGAAAGGGATGGTCGAGGAAACTTCTCCGCAGCACCTGGAATCCTCGGGGACGATCTGCAGGGACCCCGAGCTTATCAAGGCCATAAAGCTGGGAACCCCTATAGTGAAGTACAACGCCCAGTGCGAATCCTCGATAAATTTAAAAACGATAGCCCTGCAGACGGCGAACAGGCTTTTTGACGTGAGCACCCATAAAGAGACTACCGAGACCGAAGGCTTCGGCACGAAGTGGCTTAAAAGATTCGGGCTGGTAAGTACCGGAAAATAATGAAGAACATTAAAAACTCAGGGTGGAAGTCGCCGGAAGTGATCTTTGGCTGCGCGCTGGCCCTGTCGGGCTTTTCTTTGCAAGCGCAGGCCGCCGATAATCCCGGAAGCCGATACGGCTGCATTTCAAAGGCCGCGGGAAGATATTTCACCGACGGGGCTACCGCGCTGGAAGAATACCCCTGCAGGGTCGACCCGGCCGCGATCAGCAGCCTTACGAGAGCCGCGAACGCCGATAAAAAAACAGACCAGATAAATTACGACTACCTTTGGAGCCAGGAATATTATACCAGCGACAACGCGTTGACCGAAGTAAGAACGATGGGGGCGCTAAGGGGAAAGGGCGGCCGTTCAATTACCTTTACCTATCCGGAGCTTTGCCAAAGGGGCAGCTTGGAAGCCTCGAACGCCCTTGCGAGAATTAAGGAAGCTCTGGCCTTTGAGGCGGAGCCGGACAAGGCGGAGGTTTCCGGGCATATCTATGCGACTTGCGAGCCGTTCGACGACGCGCATTATCCGAACGCGGCCGTGAGCCGCAGCTCCGAGAATAAAGAGCAGATACTGCTTTATACCTCGACCCCCAATAACAGCAAAAGGACGTTCATGGGCGCCGTAACCTGGACGCCGGTGATAACTGTTCCGCCGGACCTTCAGGGGCCTTTTGAAGAGGCGGTCAGTTCTATCCCGGCTGCGCCGGACCAATACAAGGTCTTAACCGACTCTTTTTTCCAGGACGCCGCGCGAAAAAACAAAAAGCCGGCAAAGCGCTATAAAGCAGCCCCGGTCGCCGGGATCGGAATTGAAGGGACTCTCCCGGTATTAAGCCTTGGAAGGAGAGGAAAGAACTGGAGCGGGACCGTTTTTGGAGGACTGGGAAGCATAAAACAAAAAATAGGCCTGTATAAATTTAATTCGGACGTAGAGAGAATAGGGTTTGAATTCGCCAGGAACACGGTAGCGGAATGGAGCCTGCTGGGAGGGCTCAGATACGACTATATAAACGAAGCGTTTAACGGGCTTCAGCTCGTCAACGGGACGCTGACCACTCTGAGCGGCAAGGAAAGCGTTAATATCCTCTATGCCACGCTTGGCGCGGGCTACAAACTTTCAGAGATAGTTACGCTGGATGCCAGAATAATTATTCCTTTTAGCTCAAAAAGATCCCCCCACGGGAATAAATACGGAAAAAGCGCGGTCGGCGCGAGCATAGTCGTAAAACTGATCTAACTGACATGAACACGGGAACCGCGCCGGTGATCGCCGGGCTGCTGATCTTCGCGGCCGGCGCGCTGAGCCTGCGGTTGGGCGTCTCCGTGGCCATATTTGAAGCGCTGCTCGGGCTGGCTGCCGGGAATCTGGGCCTGCGCGCCGCCGATTGGATGGTCTACCTCGCGGGGTTCGGCGGCATAGTGCTGACCTTCCTCGCCGGCAGCGAAGTGGACCTGAAGCTGCTCAAAAATAATTTCAAAGCGGCCGGGCTGCTCAGCCTTTTTTCTTTTCTGGCGCCGCTGGCGGGCGGGTTTATTTTTTGCCGCTATCTGGCCGGCTGGACCGTCCCCGCTTCGCTGGTGACCGGGATAGCCCTTTCCGAGACCTCTCTCGCCGTGGTTTATTCGGTGCTGACGGAAACCGGCCTGGCAAAAACCCGGACAGGAAAGCTGCTGATGGCCTGCACCTTCCTCACCAATACGCTGACGGCCATAGCGCTGAGCCTCGTCTTTCTGAAACCCAACCTTTACACCCTGCTTTTTTTGTCCGTCTCCGGCCTGTTCCTCGTTTTCGCGGGGCGCTTTTCGCTGGGCCTGATCCGCCACCCCGCGCTGGCGGGGAAGGTGATCGAGCCTGAAATAAAATATATTTTCTTCGTGCTGCTGGCTTTCATCTACCTGGCCGAGCTGGGCGCGAGCCAGGCCATACTGCCGGCTTTCCTCTTCGGGCTGGCCATGGCGAAGCATTTCAAGGCCGGGCGCCGGACCGCGGACATAAAGAACCGCCTGCGCACGGTCTCCTACGCTTTCATTACGCCGTTCTTTTTTGTCGTGGCCGGGATGCAGGTCTCCCTTCCGGCCCTTTGGGCCTCGGCGGGGCTTTTCCTGGCTATTTTCGCCGTGAAGCAGGCTTCAAAATTCGCCGGGGTTTATTTTTTGATGAACAGATATTTTCCGGAAGGCGGCATGTATTCCACGCTGCTGATGTCCACCGGGCTTACTTTCGGCGTGATGGCGGTCCTGTCCGGGCTGAAGGCCGGCTACCTGGACCAGGCCCAGTATTCCGTGCTGACCGGCGTGCTGCTGGCCAGCGCCGTCATCCCCACCTTCATAGCCCAGAAGTGGTTCGCCCCCGTAGAAGACGAAGACCTTAGTTAGCGGGCCGGGCATGGGGTTGCTCTGAAGCCGCTTTGCGGAGGGGGGCCCCGCTTCGGGGGGAACCACGCAAGGGTTCCTGCGCGGCGGAATGGGCAACCCCATGCCCGGCCCATACCATGCTAAACCCGGAAGCCCCCGCGGTTTTCAGGGACGGCAGGGCTGACTTTTCAGGGCTGCGCGCCGCCGGCGGGCTGGGTGCTGTCGACGAAGACGCGGACGGCAAGGTCCTTGTCCAACATGAAAAGGCCTTCCTTGGACTCGCCGATAAGCTTCAGCTTTACCGCTATCTCGGAGGAATTGGCCTCCTCCTCCACCTGCTCGTCCACGAACCAGTTGAGCATGCTGGCGGTGGCGTGGTCGCGCTCCGCCACGGCTATATCCACCAGATTGTTTATCATCAGGGTCACTCTCTGCTCGTGGTTAAAGGCGGCGTCGAACATTTCGAGCGGGGTTTTCCAGTCGTCGCGCACGCCCTCTATGGCCGGCAGCCTGGCGTGGCCGCCGCGCTCCAGGATAAATCTGTAGAACTTCATGGCGTGCGTCATCTCCTCCTGGGCCTGCACATAAAGCCAGTTGGCTATGCCCTTCAGGTTCATCTCGGTGCAGCAAGCGGACATACCGAGATAGAGATAGGCCGAATAAAGTTCGGCGTTGACCTGCCTGTTTATAGCTTCTTCCATCTTCCTGCTTATTCTCATTTTATCCTCCGTGCCGACAAGATCGTCCGCGGACCGCGCCTGAGATAATGATACAAAAATACCCGCCTCCGCGCCTTCCTGACAGCGCACTTGCGGACGGGGGCGGGCATTTAGGATAATGCTAATATGAGTTTTGTGTTTACCATAGAGAATTACATAGTTAAAACCGAAAAAGCCCTCGTCGTGGCCCTGATCTTCGCTCTGGTAGGGCTTTCCTTCATGCAGGTGCTGCTGCGCATCTTCTTTCACTCCGGCATAGTCTGGCTCGACCCCCTGCTCAGGCATATGGTGCTGTGGGCCGGCCTCACCGGGGCCGCCCTGGCCGCGCGCTATTCCCGCCACTTCGCGCTGGAGACTTTCGTCAAGCTCGCGCCGGAAAAGCTGCACCGCCCGCTTGAAATTTTCTCCGGCGTTTTCATGGTGGCCGCTTCCTGCCTGCTCTTCCACGCCTCCTATAAATTCATCCGCGACGAATTCGCGGCCGGCTCGGCGGCTTTCTACATAGGCCGCCTGGCCGTCCCGGCGGGCTGGGCGGAGATGGTGATCCCCGCCGCTTTCGCGCTTATCGCCTGCCACGCCTTTCTGGGCATTTTCCGCGCCGCGGCCCCCCCGGAGGCGCACACCTAAATGGGCCTAATAGTGAGCCTGCTGATACTGCTGCTCGCCTTCCTGGGCGCGCCGGTCTTCACGCTTATCGGCGCCGGCGCCGTTTACCTTTTCGCGGGCGCGCAGATAGACTCTTCCGCCGTGATAGTGGAGATGCTGCGCCTGGCTTCGCTGCCCGCGCTGATAGCTATACCGCTGTTCACCTTCTCCGGCTATATGCTGGCGGAAAGCAGGACCCCGCAGCGGATGCTGGCCCTGGCGGAGGCCATGTTCGGAGCGCTTCCCGGCGGGCTGGCCATCGTGGCGCTTTTCACCACCGCTCTTTTCACCGCCTTTACCGGGGCCTCCGGCGTCACCATAATCGCGCTGGGCGGCCTTCTTTATCCCATGCTTTCCAAGCAGGGCTATCCCGAGAAATTCACGCTGGGCCTGCTCACCACCACCGGCAGCCTGGGCCTGCTTTTCCCCCCCAGCCTGCCTATAATACTTTACGGCCTGGTGGCCAAGATAAACATAGACAGTCTTTTCAGGGCCGGCCTTCTGCCGGGCGGGCTGCTGCTGCTGGCTCTTTCGGCCTACGCGCTCTTCACCGCCCGCAAAGCGGGGATAAAAGGCCGGCCGTTCCGCCTGGCGGAATTCAAAAAAGCCGCCCGCGCCGCGGCCTGGGAAATACCGCTCCCCTTCGTGATAATCGGCGGCATCTACATGGGCCTGTTCACGGCCAGCGAGGCCGCCTCGGTGATGGCTTTCTACGTGCTGGCCATCGAGGTCTTTGTTTACAGGGACCTTAAGCTGTTCAGCGACATACCGCGCGTGGCGGTAAAGAGCATGCTGCTGGTAGGCGCCATCTTCATGGTGCTGGGCACGGCGCTGGGGTTCACGAATTATATCATCGACGCGCAGATACCGGATAAGATCTTCGCCTGGCTGCACGCCTTCGTCTCCAGCAAGGTGCTGTTCCTGATACTCCTCAACGCCTTCCTGCTGGTCATCAACATGATCGAGATCTTCTCGGCGATAATCATAGTGGTGCCGATAATAGTGCCGGTGGCGGCGCAATACGGCATAGACCCGGTGCACCTGGGGATAATTTTCCTGCTGAACCTGGAGATAGGCTATATGCTGCCGCCGCTCGGGCTGAACCTTTTCCTGGCCAGTTCGCGCTTTAACGTAAAACTTCCGACACTCTATCGCGCCATCGGGCCGTTCCTGCTGATACTCCTGGCGATGCTGGCGCTGGTGACCTACCTTCCGTCGTTAAGCCTGATAGGGATAAAGGGCTGATTTAGGGAGTCGGATACGCATAGCGCTCGTTAAGGCGCAAAGTTTTGTAAAATAGAGGCAGAGTGAACACTGAAAACAAAAGCCTTCCGGCCCGGCCCGACCCCGAGATAATCTCCGGCGGCATGGGCGTGCGTATTTCCTGGTGGGTCATGGCGAGAATAGTCTCGATGATGGGCGGGCTCGGCGTGGTCTCGGGCACGGCCCTTGAGATAGTCTACCCGCGGATACTGCAGGACGGAGACCCCGGCGGCAACGTGCGCCGCGCCTTCACGGAACTGGTGCGGCGCCAGCCGGCGCTGGCCGGGCCTGTCTGGGAACTTTTCAACAAATATTATATCGAGGGCGGCCGCGCGAAGGGAACGCCCTACAAGCCGGTCACCCCCTGCAGGCTGACGCGCATCGAGAATTTCCGCCCAGGCCCCGATTCCTTCTGGGAACTCCCCAGGGAGATGCAGGTGCTGGTGCTGGCCGCTAACTTCGCGGAAGTCTGGCTGGCCAGGGAAGGGCACGACAAGCCGGTGGGGATAAATTTCCTGCGCAAGGTGGAGCGGCCCCTGCCCTGGGCGCTCTACGGCGCCATACTGGCGGGCGCGGCTTATGTGATAGTGGGGGCGGGCAGCCCCGACGAAATGCCCGCCATGATCGAAAAACTGTCCCGGCATGAGCCCGCCGCCATGTCGCTGAAAGTCTACGGCGCCCGCTCCGATTCCGGCGGGTTCTACGCCGCGGTCCGGCCGGAAACTTTATTAGGCGGCCCGGCGCCCGCCCTGCAGGCCCCCAAATTCCTGGCAATAGTCTCCTCTCTCGGACTGGCCGGCGCGCTGGCCGGCGAGCCCGCTACCCGCCCCTACGGTTTTGTGATCGAGGGGTCGGAAGCCGGCGGCCACAGCGCGGCGCCGGCTAAAATGTGTTTTGACGCCGCGGGCCAGCCGGTGCTTGTTTATACCGCACAGGACCAGGCCGATATCGGAGCGATCGCCGGCCTGGGCCTGCCCTTCTGGCTGGCGGGGTCCTATGCCAGCCCCGCGCGCCTGCGCGAAGCCCGGGCGCTTGGCGCTTCCGGCGTACAGATAGGCACGCTGGCCGCTCTTTCCGGCCAGTCGGGCACCGCTCCCGCCTTAAGGGCCAAAGTCGTCAAACTCCTGGCCGCCGGAGAGCTTAAGGTGATAAACTCCATGGTTTCGCCTACCGGTTTTCCCTTTAAAGTGGCGCAGGTGCCCGGCACCATTTCCGAAGAAGCTGTTTACCGGGCCCGCGAGCGCAGATGCGACATTGGCCTGCTGCTGGTCAACTATCTGACGCCCGGAGGGGAATTGGGCTACCGCTGCCCCGCGGAACCGGTGGCAGCTTTTACGGCCAAAGGCGGGCGGGTGCAGAACACCGTCGGCCGCGTCTGCCTGTGCAACGCATTGCTTGCGGCGGCGGGCTTTCCGCAGCTGCGGCCCGGCGGCTATGAGGAACCCCCTATCGTAACGCTTGGCGAGGACCTGCGGTCGGCGCGGGAGCTGCTGGCGCAGCTGCCGCCCGGACAGGAAACCTATACCATCGGCAAAGCCCTGCTCTTCCTGAACAGCGCCGTTTAGTCGCAGGCGCTTTTATCGAACCTTATCTCCGAATTCTCTCCGACGTTAAGCTGGTCCCTGCGGCCGATCACGGTGGCGCTGGGGCCTACCAGCGAGCCGCTCAGGTTTATATTGATTATTACGGCGTTCTCGTTCACTATGGAGTCGGAGATGATAGCCGAATCTATCCTGGCCCCGTCGCCTATCGCCGCGTAAGGCCCCACGATAGAGTTTTCCACCTTTGCGGTCGGTGAAATATAGACCGGCGGGATTATAAGCGAATTTTTAGCCTTCGGGGAGAACTTTTTCTTGTCCAGGATATGGCGGTTCGTCTCCAGCAGGGTCTCGGGCTTGCCGCAGCCGTACCAGCCTTCAATGGGCACGGGCTTTATCCTGTGCCCCTCTTTTACCATAAGCGCCAGCGCGTCGGTGAATTGTATTTCGCCCCTGGTGGTCCTGCCGGAATCCATCAGCCGCTCCAGGCTGTTATAGAGCGCGGCGGAGTTGTGGAACGAGTAAATGCCTACGATGGCCAGGTTCGTCTTCGGTTTTTCCGGCTTCTCCTCCAGGGCGGAAATATAGCCGTCTTTGGTTTCCACCACTCCGAAGCGGCGGGGATCCTTCACTTCCTTAACGGCCAGGCAGTCCTCCTTTGAGGTCATGAATTTGGAAAGGTCCGCGTCCAGTATCGTGTCGCCCAGCATCACCAGCACCGGGCCCGTCACCTTGCGGCGGGTGAGCCAGATGGCATGGCCCAGGCCCTTCTGCTCGGACTGTTCCACATAGCTGACGTCGAGCCGCTTGTAATTTTTAGCGACATATTCCTTTATCTTGTCGCCGAGGTAGCCGGTGACCAGGCAGATCTTCTTTATGCCGGCCGCCGAAAGCTCGTCCAGGATATGGCCGATGATGGGCTTGTCCCCCACCGTAAGCAGCACCTTGGGATAGGTGTAAGTGTGCGGCCGCAGCCGCGTTCCCGTCCCCGCCGCCGGAACCACCGCCGTAAATTCGGTTTTTTTCATAAATACCTCGGGATCCCTCGCACCTGCTTTCAGTCCTCGGTCAGCTGCCTCATGACTTCTTTATGATCCGGCGCTTTTTTAATTCCGGCTTTTGAATATTTTTTGGAGTCCCAGAAATTGGGGCGCTCCAGCGCCGTTCTATAATCCGCCAGCGCCGCCTCCCGCCGCCCGGCCAGGTCGCCCGCCTGCGCCCGCCGCAGGTAGCAGTAGGTGACCCAGCCCTTTTCAGGGAAGCCCGTCTTCTCAATGCCGCCGGTCAGCCACGCTATCGCTTCCTCATAGCGCTGCAGCGCTATCAGCGCGTCGCCCCCCGCAAGATAGATCGAACCCAGTTGCTGCTCAAGTCCGCGCTGCGGGGTTACCTGCCAGGCCCCTATGAAACTTTCAGCCCCGGCCAGCGCGCCCGGCCAGTCCTGCGCCTGTACATGCGTCATGATCTCGGCAAGGCGGAAAAGCATATTTGACCGGTCCTGCGCGCGCAGGGCCTCGCATTCGGCAAAAGCGGCTTTAAAATCACGCTCATGCCGGGAATAGATCTCTATAAGGAAAATGCGCGCCTCCAGCTTGAAAAAGCGGCCTTTCTCGCGGGCGATTTTAACATATTCCATGCCCCGCTCCCTGTCCCCGCCCGCAAATAAATGGGCGGCGAACCCCAGCGCGCCGGGCAGCGTAGCCGTGTAATAGTCAAAGATCCCGAGCCCCAGGTAGGCGTCGTATACCGCCGGGTTAATTTCGACGCATTTCTTCAGGAACTTGCGCGCCTTCTTCCCCCGGCCGTAGGCCTTGAACCAGCTGCGCTGCACCGCGTACCAGCGGCCCTGCAGGCCGTAGGCGCTGCCCATAAAAAAATACGCCTGGTCCAGGTCGCGCCCCTCTTTCACCATCTTTTTGGAAAGCTTGATGACCTTGTCGGAATTAGAAAGGAACTCCTGCTCGACGTCCTTTAAAGCGGCCTCCATGTCGAAATTCTGCGAGTAGCGCCACCAGGCGAGGGCGGCCAGCGCGCAATAGCCGGCCGGGCTCTCCGGGTCGAGAACCGTTATTTCCCGGAATTTAGCCTCGGCCTTGTCGAATTCCAGCCGGTACATAAAAGCTATCCCGGCGTCATAGCGCTCATCGGCGCCGGGGCTGAGAGTAAAGGGCCTGGTGGAGGCCTGCTGGTCGACCAGCGCCGGGCCAAGCCCGTCCTCGTCCGCGGAGGTGGTCGTCGGCTCGAGCAGCGGCTGCGCCGCGGCCGGCCCGCAGAAAAACATTGAGAGGAGCAGCAGAGCTTTCATAGTTTCACATAACTGCCGGATATCAGGTATACCTTTACCTTCACCTGCAGTATCTATATGCTACTTAAACGAGCAGCGACACGGCAAGCAGGCCCAGCACCACAAAAGAGGCCAGCGCGAAATAAGTCTCGCCGCCGCGCAAATAGCCGTAAACCAGCATAGCAACGCGCGCCGCCGGAGTGAGCAGGAGCGCCAACACGCCGGCTTTTAGCAGGCCGCCGCCAAAGGGAGAGCCCGCCAAAGAAAACCCGAACCCGAGGAAAAGCAAAACAAAGCTCAGGAACACTCCTCCCAGAAGCGTCCTCTGTATCAATTTAGCAAAATCTCTCTCCGAAAACATAAATAATTAAACGCCCTGCTGGCGGACTTTCCGAATATTTCCCTATATAACCTTCATCAGCATCTTCACCGCGATCAGCAGGGTGAGCGCCGAAAAAACCAGCTGCAGCTTCTCCGACTTGGCCCGGTAGAGGACGCGGATCCCGGCGAAAGAGCCTATGAGCACGCCGGCCACTATTACGGCGGTCAGGCCGAACGGAATAAGCCCCCTGCGGAAATACACGCAGGCGCTGGCCGCCGCCGATACTCCGATTATGAAGTTGCTGGTCGCGACCGCGGCTTTCATCGGCACGCCGCACAGCAGGTTCATCGCCGGCACCTGCACTACGCCGCCGCCTATGCCCAGCAGGCCTGAAAGCGACCCGGCGAAAAAAGAGAGGAAAGAGACCGGGACGATATTTTTCACCCGGTAAGCCGTGCGCGCGCCGGCCGCCGGATCGAAAAAACCGGAATCAAATGCCGAAGCGCTCCCGGCGGACGCCGGAGGCGAAGCCGGGCCTTTCCTGCCCTTCAGGAACATAAGGACCGAGACCGGAAAAAGCATCAGGGCGAACAGGAGCTGCACCGCGCCCCCCGGAAGCCGGCCGGCTATCAGCGCGCCGGCTATCGAGCCCAGGGCCGTAGTCACCTCCAGCGCTATCCCCAGCCTGATATTGGCCAGGCCGCGCTCCACGTTCACCGCGGCCACCGCGCTCGAAGTGGCCACTATGGCGACGAGAGAAGCCGCGACCGCCTGGTGGATGGGCAGTTTCAGCGCCAGCACCAGGAAGGGGACCATAAAGATCCCCCCGCCCACGCCCAGTGCCGAGCCGAGCAGGCCGATGAAGACCCCGAAAAAAAGCAGGGCCGGAAAAGTAAAGGCGGTCAGCTCGATCACGATCGGTGGGCCTGCTCCACGTTGTGCAGGAAAATTTTAGCCTCGGCTTCGCCTATGTCGAAAGCTTTTTCGCACTTGGCCCCGTCGAACTCGAGCAGGTTCAGCCCCAGGTCCATGGGCGGCTTTATCAGGTACACGTCGGGCTCCGACTTGATGAACACGCGGGACTCGTAGATCTTCTGCGTGTGCAGGGCCAGCATGCGGCGGACCTTGCGCTCGAAATAGCCGATAGGCCCCCGGCCCGGAAAATCCATGTCCTCCGGGCGGGAGTTGCCTATCATTATCACGGTGCGGCAGCCTTCGAAGAGGCTCAGGTTTATAGTGGCTATGCCTATGACGCCGCCGTCCACCAGATGGTATTTGCGGCCGTGCTCCTCCACCGGCACCGGCGGAAAAACCATCGGGATGGCGCAGCTGGCCACCAGCGCTTCGGTGAAGGACAGACTCTGGCTCTGCGTGGAGCCGTCAAAGGTGACGATGTACGGCAGCTTCATCTCGACGGCGTGGCTTATCACGTAAAATTTTATATTGCGCTGGAACTGCGGCCCGCTGCGCACCAGCCAGCCGTTGATGAAATCGTAAACGGGCTTGTTTGAAAAAAGCGTGAGCTTCGCCAGGCGGTTCTGGAAAAAGAAATTCACTTTATTGGCCAGGCTGCCGCCGTCCTGCTGGTAGAGCTCCAGCGGGATATTGAAATACCGCGGCTTCAGGCTCAGGATCGAAGCCGGCTTCATGTCGCGCCAGATCTTGCGGAGCTCCCCGGTCTTGTTATAGCAGTAGGCCGCGCCGTTCAGCGAGCCGACGCTGAAGCCGGCCACGGCGTCGAAATGCAGGCCCTGCCGCACCAGCTCCGCCAGCACCCCCGATTGCCAGGAGCCCAGCGCGCCGCCGCCGCACAGAAAAAGGCCCACCGGACGTCTGAACTTGAACATATCTCTTTTGATATCCTTTATTAAATAATAGAATATTATTGTAGCACAATGTCCGCGGGCGGTTTCCTGAAACCTGCGGCTTGCAACTTTAATGTCTGACTACCTTATAATCGCCGGCCTGGCCCTGATAATGGGGATGACCCTGGTGCTTCCTTTTTCGGTGAAGCGCGTAGAGGAGGACCTGGAGGCTTTTCTTTTCACGATGGGCCTGTCCGCCGTAAGCATCTCCGGCCTCTGGAGCCTGCAGTTGATAAAAGAGGCCCTGAAGGAGCCGCTGGCCATAACCTTCACCGTCGCCATCGTCGGACTCATTTTCAGGAAGGCGCGCCCGCATCTGCAGGGCTGGCTGAACGCGCTCACAAAGAAACTTGGCCCCGGCCTTGCCATCTTTACGATAGTCGCCATCCTGGGCCTGGGCTCCAGCGTCTTCACGGCCATAATAGCGGCAATAATGCTGGCCGAGATCGTAACCCTTTTGAAGCTGAACCGGGACTATGAGATCAGGCTTACCGTATACGCCTGCTACGCCATAGGCCTGGGGGCCGCGCTGACCCCGCTGGGGGAGCCGCTCTCCACCATCGTGGTGTCCAAGCTGAAAGGCCCGCCGCATGACGGGGATTTCTTTTATCTGATGAACCTGCTCGGCGCGTGGATCGTTCCCGGCGTGCTGCTTTGCGCCGCCCTGGCCGCGCGCGGGGCCGGGGAGGCCTCCGCTAAGAAGGGCGGCTTAAAGGAAGACGCCCGCGACACGGACAAAGCGATACTTGTAAGGGCGGCGAAGGTCTACCTGTTCGTGATGGCCCTGATCTTTCTGGGGGCCGGGCTGACCCCGCTGGCGGTGCGCTTTGTGGCGCGAATGCCCACCTGGGCGCTGTACTGGCTCAATTCCGTTTCCGCGATACTCGACAACGCCACGCTGGCCGCGGCGGAGATAGCGCCGGTAATGACCGACCGGCAGATAACTTTCATCCTGATGGGCCTGCTGACAGCGGGCGGCATGCTGATACCGGGGAATATCCCCAACATTATAAGCTCGGCTAAACTGGACATAAAGTCGGGAGAATGGGCCAGGGCGGCCCTGCCCTTCGGCGGCGCGCTGATGCTCGCTTACTTTATTTTGCTGATGATACTGGTGTAGCGGGAAACCACACTTAAGGAGAAAATACTCATGGAATGGAAATGGAAAACTATTATCGAGCCTTTCAGGATAAAGAGCGTGGAGCCGCTGGGCCTGACCACCCGCGAAGACCGGATGCGGACGCTTGAACAGGCGCATTACAACCTTTTCAACATCAAGGCTGAGAAAGTGCTGATAGACCTGCTGACCGACAGCGGCACCGGGGCCATGAGCGCGGCGCAATGGGGCGGCATAATGACGGGCGATGAATCCTACGCCGGCGCCCGCAGCTACTACACCTTCGAGACCGAAGTGCGCGCGCTGACCGGCTTCGAAGAAATAATACCGGTACACCAGGGCCGCGCGGCGGAGAAGATACTTTTCAGCGTGATAGGCGGGAAGGGCAGGTATATAATTTCCAACTCCCACTTCGACACCACGCGCGCCAACGTTGAGTTTTCCGGCGCCCAGGCGATGGATTTCCCGGTGAAGGAAGCCCTGGATTTCGACACGCCCGCGCCGTTCAAGGGCAACGCGGACATTGCCGCCATGGAGAGCTTCATAAAGGAGAAGGGCGCCGCGAACATCCCGCTCTGCGTGATGACCGTCACCAACAATTCCCTCGGCGGCCAGCCCGTATCGATGGCGAACCTGAAGGCCGCGCAGAACCTGTGCCGCAAGTACGGCATCCCCATGTTCCTCGACTGCGCCCGCTTCGCCGAGAACGCCTACTTCATAAAGCTGCGCGAAAAAGGCTACGCCCAGTGCCCCGTGCGGGAGATAGCGGAAGAGATGTTCGAGCTGGCCGACGGGGCCTGGATGAGCTGCAAGAAGGACGCGCTGGTGAACATCGGCGGCTTCCTCGCCATGAACAACCGCGACTGGTCCGCCAAGGCGCGCCAGCTGCTGATCCTCACCGAGGGGTTCAGCACCTACGGCGGGCTGGCGGGCAGGGACCTGGAAGCCATCGCCATAGGGCTGCGCGAGGTCCTCGACGAGAATTACCTGCAGTACCGCATCCGCTCGGCCCAGTATCTGGGCGAGGGCCTGCTGAAGCACGGCGTGCCGATAATAAACCCGCCGGGCGGCCACGGGGTTTACGTGAACGCCAAGAAGTTCCTGCCGCATATAAAGCCGCAGCAGTTCCCGGCGCAGGCGCTGGGCTGCGCGCTCTACCTGGAGGGCGGCATCCGCGGAGTAGAGATAGGCACGCTGATGTTCGGCAAGCGGGACAAGGACGGGCATTTCCTCGGCGCCCCGATGGAGCTGGTGCGGCTGGCCATGCCGCGGCGCGTCTATACGCAGAGCCACATAGATTATGTCATAGAAGTTTTCGGCTGGCTGGCGAAGCACAAGAAAGGGATAAAAGGCCTGGAGGTGGTAGAGGCCCCCGCGATACTTCCCCACTTCAGCGCCAAACTCAAGCCGTACAAGGGATAAGAGGAATTGACTTACCCGAACAGCTGAGGGCCGGTCATGGGGTTGCCCTGTAGCCGCTTTGGGGAAGGGGGCCCCGGCCTTATTATCCCGGCTGGGGGGAACCGCGCAACGGTTCCTGCGCGGCGGAATGGGCAACCCCATAACCGGCCCGTACCAACGCTAAACTTGGAAGCCCTATATGTTCAAACACGACAGGATCAGCGCTATACGGTCAGAACTGGAAGCCATAGCGGGCCGCGGGAACGTCCGCACCGACGAGGCCGAGATACTGATGTATTCCTACGACTCCGGCATGGCCCGCGCCCGGCCCGAAGTGGTGATAAACTTCACCTCCGCCGATCAGGTCGCCCCGGCGGTTAAAGTGCTTTACGGGGCAGGCATACCTTTCCTGCCCCGCCTGGCGGGAACCAACCTCTCCGGCGGCACCATCCCCCTCAAGGGCGGAGCGATCCTCAACCTGTCACGGCTTAAAAAGATCCGCCAGATCGACACCGCAGCCCGCCTGGCCCTGGTGGAGCCCGGCGTGGTGAACCTCGAACTTCAGAAGGCGCTTGAGCCGTTCGGTTTCTTTTACGCCCCGGACCCCTCCAGCCAGAAAGTCTCCACCATCGGCGGGAACATCGGCGAGAACGCCGGCGGTCCCCTCTGCCTCAAATACGGCGTCACTTCCGACAACGTTGAAAAACTGGAAGTGGTCACGCCGGAGGGAGAGGTGAAGCTCTGGTCCTACCGGGACCGGGGCCCCGACCTTATGAGCGTTATGATAGGCTCCGAGGGCACGCTTGGGATCGTGATCCGCGCCTGGCTTAAAATACTGCCCCTCCCTTCACAGCTCAGGACCGCCTCGGCGGCTTTCCCCTCCCTGGAAAGCGCCATGGAGGCGGTGACCCGCATAATAGGCGCCGGGATACTGCCCCGGGCGCTGGAGGCCATGGATAAAGTTTCGATGGACGCCGCACTCGGCAAGGCGAACGCTTTCCCCGAAGGCACGGAGGCCGTACTTATCATAGAGCTGGACGGCTCCGACAAGGCCGCCATCGATACGGAACTTGAAACCGTGCGCGGAATCTGCGCGGCCAACGACTGCGCGACCTTCAAAGTGGCCGGGGACGAAGCCGAGCGGACGCTGCTGTGGGCCGCCCGCAAGGGCGCCTACCCGGCCATGGCGCGCCTGGCCCCCGACGTGCTGGTGGAGGACGGCGTGGTGCCCAGGCCCCTCCTGCCCGAGGCGCTGAAGGAAACCCGCGCGATAATTTCCAAGTACAAGCTCACGGCCGGCCTGCTTTTTCACGCCGGAGACGGCAACCTGCACCCGAACATCATCTTCGACCGCCGGGACATCCAGGAAGTGAAGCGCGTTAAAAAAGCCGGCTACGAGATCCTCAAGTCCTGCATAAACCTGGGCGGAACCATTTCCGGCGAGCACGGGATAGGCGTTGAAAAACGGGTGGCGATGAACTGGCTTTACGGCCGCGCAGAGCTGGATTTTTTCCAGGGTATAAAAAGGGCTTTTGACCCCGCGGGACTTGCGAACCCGGACAAGATCCTGCCCGTGGCCACCGAGCTGGCCGCCGGAGAGCCGGGCTCGAAAGCTTTCGGAAGCGCCTCCGCGGGCCGGGAGGCGTCCTCCGTTTTTTCCGGCAGAAGCGCCCTGAGCCCGTCCGCGCGCGGGATACTGGACGAGCTGCGCCTCCGCTCCGCCGCCGGCACCCTGACCGCGGTGACAGGTCTGGGCACCAGGCTGAAGCCGGAGCACATACACAAGATCAAGGGGGCCGAAAACACCAGACAGCTGAAACTGCGGCCGCTTTCCGGCAGGTCCGAGATAGACAAGGGAAATCTGACCGCCAGGGCCGAAGCCGGCCTGTCCTTTGAGGATTTCGGCCGGCAGCTCAGGGAAGCCGGACTTTATATCGACCTCCCTCTGCTCAAAGGCAGCGTAGGCGGCCTGATCGTCTCAAAGATCTGTCCTGACCTCCGCGGGCACCTGCTGGGCCTGGAGGTCGCGCTGGCGGATGGCACGCTGCTGGAGCTGGGCGGAAAAACAGTCAAGAACGTGGCCGGATACGACGCGATAAGGCTGTTCTGCGGCTCGCTGGGAACCTACGGCGTGATACTGGCCGCCACTTTCGCTCTTTCCGCCGGCCAGGCGCCGGCCAAACCGCGCTTTGAAGAGAACCCGGATTGGGACGTCTTTGAGCCGGACACGATACACCGCAGGCTAAAAAAAGAATTCGACCCGCGGAACCTCCTGAACCCCTGGGTGTATAAAGGGCCGCTATGAACGACGAGAAATTGGCAGGCGGCGAAGAGCGGATTAAAACCGCGCGGGAGCCTGACCGCGAGCAGCCGCCCGCGCCGGCGCACCATTTTCACTGCGAGGTGAACGAGCTGTACCACCCCGAGGACGCCGGCAGGCACCTGGGCGCCCTGCTTACGGACCTCGGAGAAAGGAACCTTTACGACGCAGCGGCGCAGTGCAACCGCTGCGGCTACTGCGAAACCTCCTGCCCCACCTATATGCTGACCGGCAGGGAAACCATCTCCGCGCGCGGCCGCAACCAGTTCGTGCGCATGTTGGTGGAAGGGCGGGCGAAGAACATAGCCGACGCGGAAGAATCTCTTTCCACCTGCCTGCTTTGTGGCGCCTGCTCCAGCGCCTGCTACGCCAAGGTTCCCACCCCCGACATAGTGCTTGAAGGCAGGCGCGCCCTGACCGGCTACGGCGAGAACTTCTTCGCCCGGGCCGCCGTGGCGGGGCTGCTGAACGCGCCGCGGCTTTTTGCCTTCTGGCTTAAGCTGGCCTACCTCGCGAAGAAGACCGGCCTGCCCCGGCTGGCGGCCCGCATGGGGCTTTACGACTTCTTAGGCATGCCCGGGCTGGCGGAGGCGGAGAGCTCGGTGGAAAATACCCCGCTGCGCTTCGCCTCCGAGCTGCTCAGAAAGGACGCCGAGCTCAGGCCGGAAGGCAGGCGGCAGGCCGGCTGGGCTTACTTCGCGCCGTGCGGGCCCAATTATCTTTTCACCGAAGTGGCCCTTGCCACGGTACGGGTGCTTAAAAAAAGCTCGGGCGCCGGAGTTTTTATAGATAACCAGTGCTGCGGCCTGATGGCCCACAATTACGGCCGCCTGGAGGACGCCCGCGAGTTCGCCCGCCGCAACATAGCCCGCTACGAGGAGCTCAAGGCGGAATTAGGGGAATTCCCGGTGATAGCGGACTGTTCTTCGTGCGCCGCCTTCATGAAATCCTACGAGCAGCTTTTCACCAGTGACGAAGCGTGGCGCCCCAGGGCCGCCGCTTTCGCCGCGGCGGTAAAAGACATATTAGAATTCATACCCCCGGGAAAAGCCGGGCACGCCGCCCCCGCCGCGGCCGCGAAGGCCGGCCGGGTCACCTATCACGATTCCTGCCGCGCCTGCCACGGGCAGGGGATACGGGTCGAGCCCAGGGCTGTCCTCCGCAAGCTCGCCGGGAAACAGTACCGCGAGCTGCCGGAAAGCGACTGGTGCTGCGGCGGTGCCGGGGCTTTCGCCTTCACCCAGCCGGAGCTCTCCCGGCAGGTGCTGGACCGCAAGCTCAGGAACATAGCCTCGGTGCAGGCGGATACGGTGGTAGTCGGCGCGACCTCCTGCCTGGCGCAGATCAACTCCGGGCTCAGGGCCGCCTACCCCTCCGCCCGCGCGGTTCACTACAGCGTCTTCCTCGACGAAGTGACAAGAGAAAAGTAGGCGTCACCAGGGGTCGGCGGGGTACGGGGGGTGCCCATTCCGCCGCGCAGGAACCCTTGCGTGGTTCCCCCCGAAGCGGGGCCCCCCTCCGCAAAGCGGCTACAGGGCACCCCCCGTACCCCGCGGCACCGCTCTAAAAAGTTTGAATATTAATTGAGAATCGATTTAGCTGGATAATGCTAGAATTATTCTATGACCAGGGCCGAAGAACTTGAGAACCTGCTGCGCCTCCTTGTTAATTTCGGCGGCGTCGTCTCCAAGGAAACCAACCTCAGCAAGCTCCTCGAGCTGATAGCAGAGCAGGTTAAGACCATACTGGCCTGCGACCGCTGCAGCGTCTTTATTCTCGACCGCCAGACCAACGAGCTCTGGTCCAAGGTGGCGCTGGGCATGCAGCACACCGAGATACGCGTGCCCTTCGGCAAAGGCATAGCCGGTCACGTGGCCTCCTCAGGCCTTACGATAAACATAAAAGACGCCTACCTTGACCAGCGCTTCAACCACGACCTGGACCGCCTGACGGGCTACCGCACGCACAGCATCCTGGCCGTGCCGCTCAAGAACGTAAGCGGCCACATCATCGGCGTGTTCGAAGCCATGAACAAGAAAAGCGCGCCCTTTAACGTCGACGATGAAGGATTAATGCAGCTCATAAGCTCGCTGGCCGCCTCGGGCATCGAGAACGCCCAGCTTTACGAGAGCCTCTCCAAATCGCAGCTGGAAACCATTTACCGGCTGGCCATCACCGCCGAATACCGCGACCAGCAGGACACGGCCATACATCTGCGCCACATAAGCGAATACTCCGCCCTGATAGCGCAGGGCCTCGGCCTGCCGGAGCGCGAGGTGGAGAATATCCGCTACGCGAGCCCGCTGCACGATATAGGCAAAGTGGGCATAGCCGACGCCATCCTGCTTAAGCCGGGCAAGCTGACCGCGGAGGAATTCGAGGAAATAAAGAAGCACACCCTCTACGGGGCCAAGATACTCTGCAACGCTGAGAGCTCCCTGCTGCAGATAGCCTGCAAAGTGGCCGGCTCCCACCATGAGAAATTCGACGGCACCGGCTACCCCGCCCGCCTGAAGGCCGAGCAGATCTCGGTTTACGCGCGCATCGTCTCGGTAGCCGACGTTTTCGACGCCTTGTGCTCGCAGCGCGTCTACAAGCCTAAATGGGAGCCCCAGAAGGCCCGCGAATATATAAACGGGGAAAAGGGCAAGGCCTTCGACCCCTCCGTAGTGGAGGCTTTCGAGAAGGTTTACGGCGAGATCCTTAAAATGCACGCCCTGGGCGACGGCAAGACCACCATCATCCCCGGCATCACCAAAGAGATGAACCGGCATACTTATTAGGAAAGGCAAAGCTGAAGGGGGCTAATATGAGCGACATGGAAATCGCGTTCCCGGGCGGAAAAAAAGTCAGCGCGCTGCTGCACGGTTTTGAAATAAAGACGGACCAGCCGGCGGGCGGCGGCGGCGAAGGTTCGGCCCCCACCCCTTTCGACCTTTTCCTGGCTTCGCTCGGCACCTGCGCGGGAATTTTCGCGCTGGGCTTCATCCAGTCGAGGGGCCTGAGCGCCGAGGGCCTTAAGATAAGCGTCTCTTTCGAGCAGGACGCGGCCACCCACCTGCTGAGCAAAGCGGCAATGAAGATAACCCTGCCTAAAGACTTCCCTGAAAAATACAAAGCCGCCGTAATAAAAGCGGCGGAACAGTGCCTCGTAAAGCGCACCATGGACACCCCCCCTAAATTCGAGATCACCACCGGGTAATACCAGTTTGGGCACGGGCGGCGGGGGTATGGGCCTGTCGGGCACGGGGTCGGCCACACCGTGGCCGCCCCTCCTCTCTCGGCCTCGTCGCTTACGCAAGCGGCTCCTTCCGTGAGGGCCCGCCGAACCCTTGCCTCCCCATTCCTCTCCCGGAGGGGAGACCGCAGGGGCCAGGTTAGCAAAAGCCCGTCGGAGGGCGAGGCTTGCGTAAGCGCGAGAGCCAAAACTGGGAGGGGTGGCGAGGGATTGCCCTGGAGCCGCTTTGGGGAGGGGGGCCCCAGCCTTATTATCCCGGCTGGGGGGAACCGCGCAACGGTTCCTGCGCGGCGGAATGGGTAATTCCTTGCCAGGACCCCGACCCCCTGCGGTAGGCCGCCCAAAAACGGGAAGACTTCCTTTGGATTTATATTTTGATCTTGGCGATGGCGGCGCCGACTAAGAGGAATTCCACGGCGAGCACGCAGACGATGAGCACGCCCCAGCTTAAAGGCATCTGCGTAATAAGCCAGGCGAACACCGAAAGGCCGAGCGTGACCAGAGAGGAGAGCCAGACGACCCGGTGCCGCGAGAAGCCTATCTTTTCCAGCCTCAGAGCGAAATGATCCTTGCTGCCCAGGAAAGGGGAATGGCCCCGCCTCAGGCGCATCACCGAGACGAAAATAGTGTCGTAGATCGGCACGGCCAGGATGAAAAGCGGGGCGTAAACTCCCAGCGGGTTTACGTCGGTATATTTCGTGCCCATGGCCACCAGCGCCAGGACAAAGCCGCAAAACAGACTGCCCGAATCGCCCATAAAGATCTTGTATTTCTTTGACAGGTTATAAGGCAGGAAACCCAGCGCCGCGCCCGCGAGGGCCGCCGAGGCGAAATTAACGTAGATGGACTCCGAGGGAAAGGCTATAAGCAGGAACCCGAAGGCCGCCAGGGCCGCCTGCCCGGCGGAAAGCCCGTCCATGATATCGATAATATTAAAAGCGTTCGACACTCCCACTATCCAGAGAACGCTCAGCGCGAAGGAAAGATACTCCGGCTGTATAAAATGTATCCGTATACCATAGAAGGCGGTAAAGGCGGCCACCGCGAACTGCACGGCGAACTTGGTCCTGAAACCCAGCCCGTGCGGCTTGCGCATATCGTCGACAAATCCCAGGGCGAACATCACCGCGCCGCCCAGCAGTATCACCCGCAGGTCGCGCAGGGTGCCGGTGGGAAAAGAAGTGTAAAACCGCATAAAAATAAGCGACGCCGAGAAGGCGGCGCAAACAGCCGCCCCCCCCAGCAGCGGGGTAGGAATTTTGTGCGTCTTTATGTCGGTAGGCTTGTCCAGGTGCCCGAACTTCAGCGCCAGCAGCCGCAACAGCGGGGTAAAGCCCAGCGCCAGCAGCAGGGGCAGAAGAAAAGCCAGGAAGTAAAGCTTGGAGTTCTCAAGCAGGTCATTCATACTGTTTTATTATTCCCGCGATCTTGCGCAGGCTGTCGTCCGCCGGAGGAAGGCCGCGGCCCAGCTTGCGGGCGAGCTTTTCCGTTTTAAGGCCCGCTTTCAGCGGCCTCAAGGCCGCCTGGCCGAGCTCCGCCGTAAGCTTAGGCTCCAAAAAAGCGGGGTCGAAGCCGAAAGCCGCGCAGGCTTTCAGCGCGAAATCATACCGGCTAAGCCAATCGGGGCCCACCACATTATAGATCCCGGAAGCGTCCTTTTCGGCAAGGTCGAGCACCGCGGCGGCCAGGTCCGCGGCGTAGGTCGGGTTCGAGAACTGGTCCGAGGGCACGCGCATAGCGGCTTTGGAACGGTGGTTGCTTATCAGCTGCATGATGAAATTTTTGGAGGCCGGATTATGGCTGTAAACCACCGTGGTGCGCACGGCCAGGGCGCCTTTCAGGCCGAGCGCGGCGCGCTCGCCCTCGAGCTTGGTGCGGCCATAGACGCTGACCGGGTTTACCGGATCGCCCTCGCCGTAGGGCCCGGAGGTCCCGTCAAAAACATATTCGGTAGAAAAATAGACCAGCTTCGACCCCGCGCGGCGGCATTCTTCAGCCACCAGGGCCGGGCCGGCGGCGTTCACCTTCCGGGCCAGCTCCGGGTCGCGCTCGCAGTTGTCTACGTGGGTCATCGCCGAGCAAAGCAGTACCAGGTCGGGGGTGGATTTCTCAAAAGCGTCTTTTATGCTGACGGGATCGGCCAGGTCAAGGTAAAGAAAGCCCTGGCCTTTGCGGGAAGTGCCGTAAACTTCTATCCTGCGCCTGACGCAGAGCGCGGCCAGGGTTCCGCCGATCTGCCCGGAGGCGCCTATAATAAGAGCTTTCATTTAAAATCCGCCGCCCGCAGGGTGAAGCGCAGCTTAAGTATTTTAAGCACGCCCTTTATAGCGTCCTTGTAATTTATCTTTTTACCCTCATGCCTGGAGCGGGAGGCGTAAATTATTGAAAGTTCCTCGAACCTGAGCCCCAGGAAGGCGGTCTTGCAGGACAGCTCCGCCTCTATCTCGAACCCCGGGGAAACGAGCCGCATTTTCCTGAGGAGCGGGGCGCGGAAAGCCTTATAGCAGGTATAGGAGTCCGTCATTTTAGCGCCGAAAAAAAGATTTATCAGGAAAGTGAGGAACTGGTTTCCCCAGAGATAGAAAATGTTGTAAGTCTCGGACCTGCCGGAGAGGAACCTCGAACCGAACACGGCGTCGGCCCTGCCCTCCTCGATAGGCTTTACTACGGAGGGAATGTAGCCGGGGTCGTATTCCAGGTCCGCATCCTGTACGATGACGATGTCCCCGGAGGCCGCGCCGAAGCCGGTAATAAGCGCGCCGCCCTTGCCGGTGTTTTTTTCGTGTTTTATGACTTTCAGTTCGTAGGGAAATTCTTTCGCGAAAACGGCCTTGTCCAGCCATTCCCGGGTGCCGTCGCGGGAGCCGTCGTCCACCACGATAACTTCCTTTTCAAGAGCCACCCCGGAAAGGGCTCTAAGCACGTCCGGCAGCGTCTTCATCTCGTTGTAGGACGGGATTATTATCGTGGTCTTCATCAGGTTTTAATTATAACAAAGAGACAATGACATTGATAGCTGCGGCAGCCGCCGATAGCGCTATTCGCCTTCCCTGTCCGTCTTTTTATACAATAAAGGCGTAGTTAATTATATGGAGGACAATCATGAAAGTACCCATGGTAGACATGCTGGCAGGATATTCACCCCTCAGGGACGAGATCGAAGCCGCGGTTAAAAATGTTTTTAACAAGGCAAATTTCATACTCGGCGAGGAAGTCACGAAATTCGAGAAAGAATTCGCCGCGCATAACGGCGCCAAATACGCGGTGGGAGTAGCCAACGGCACCGACGCGCTGCGCATGGCCTTTATAGCCGCCGGCATAAAGCCCGGCGACGAAGTCATCACCTCACCGTTCACCTTTATAGCCACCAGCGAAACCATCAGCCAGGTCGGCGCGACCCCCGTGTTCGCCGATATCGACCCGGTGACCTATAACCTGGACCCCAAATCCGTGGAAAAGATGATCACCAGGAAGACCCGCGCTCTGGTCCCGGTGCACCTCTACGGTATGCCCTGCGACATGGACCCCCTCATGGCCATAGCGAAGAAGAATAACCTCCTCGTCATCGAGGACACCGCGCAGGCCTTCACCGGTAAGTATAAGATGGGCGGCAAGGACTGGAAATACCTTGGCTCCATCGGCCACTGCGGAACCTACAGCTTCTTCCCGGCCAAGAACCTGGGCGCCTTCGGCGACGGCGGCGCGATCACGACCAGCGACGACAAGATCTATGAGACGCTCAGGCAACTGCGCAACCACGGCAGCAAAGTGCGCTACCACCACGAGATAGAGGGCTTCAACAGCCGCCTGGACACAGTGCAGGCCGCCATTCTCTCCGTGCGCCTGAAGCATGTGGAGAAATGGACCGAGCTGCGCAACGCCGTAGCCGCCAAATACGCCGAGGCGCTGAAAGGACTCTGCGTTACCCCGGTAGTTCCGGCCAACGCCCGCCACTCCTTCAACTACTACACCCTGCGCTTCGACACCAAGGCTAAGCGCGACAACGCGCAGAAGCACCTGACAGAACTGGGCATAGCCAACCAGATCTATTACCCGATAGCCCTGCACCTGCAGGAGGCGTACGCGCACCTCGGCGGCAAGCGGGGCGACCTGCCCGTCTGCGACGCGGTGATGGACACCGTCTTCTCGCTCCCGATGTACCCGGAGCTGAACGACGAGCAGATCAAGACAGTGACCGACGCGGTGAAAGCTTCGCTTACGGTAAGCGTCGGCAAATAACGAATGACGGGGCTGACCGAAAAAAGAATAACGGTTACGGGGGGAGCGGGCTTCCTCGGCGCGCGCGTGGTTGAGAAACTGCGCGCGGCCGGAGCGAAGGAAGTGTTCGTCCCCCGCAGCCGCGACTACGACCTGACGGACATGGCGGCCGTGAAGCGCATGTACGCCGACGCCAGGCCGCAGGTGGTCATACACCTCGCGGCCGTGGTAGGCGGCATAGGCGCAAACCGCGCCAACCCCGGCAAATTCTTTTACGACAACCTGATGATGGGCGCCCAGCTGATGGAAGAGGGGCGCAAAGCCGGCGTTGAGAAATTCGCCGCCGTAGGCACCATCTGCGCCTACCCCAAGTTCGCGCCTGTGCCTTTTAAAGAAGACGACCTCTGGAACGGCTATCCGGAAGAGACCAACGCGCCCTACGGCCTGGCCAAAAAAATGCTGCTGGTGCAGGCCCAGGCCTATCGCGCCCAGTACGGCTTTAACGCCATCTACCTGCTGCCGGTGAACCTTTACGGCCCCGGCGACAATTTTAACCCCGAGTCCTCCCATGTCATACCGGCCTTGATAAAAAGATTCTCCGCCGCCGCCGGGGCCGGCGAAAAAGAAGTCACGGTCTGGGGCACCGGCAAGGCCACGCGGGAATTCCTTTACGTGGACGACTGCGCGCAGGGCGTGTGCCTGGCCGCGGCCCGCTATGATAAGCCGGCGCCGGTCAATATTGGCGCTGGATTTGAAATTTCCATAAAAGATCTGGCGGGCGTTATAGCCAGGCTGACCGGCTTCGGCGGCAAAATAAATTGGGACCCCTCCAAACCGGACGGCCAGCCCCGCCGCATGCTGGACACCTCCAGGGCGCAGGCCGAATTCGGCTTCAAAGCGAAAACACATTTCGAAGAGGGGCTGAAGAAGACCAGTGAGTGGTATAAGGAAAATCGTTAGGCGATTTCCGCTGCGGGCCGCCGGGCGCAGGCGCCGTCTTTTATGACCAAAGAAGAAAAAATTAAATTTTTCGACGATGCCGCGGCATCGCGCGACGCCCGGCGTGCAAGAAGCCGGCTTTATCACCGCGAGTTGCTGAATTTCTTCCGCTTCATGATCCCCAAAAATTCATCGGTGCTGGAAATAGGCTCCGGCACGGGCGGCCTCCTCGCGGGACTGGACGCGGCCAGGGGACTCGGGATAGATTTCAGCCCGGCGATGACGGCTTCCGCAAAAGCCGCCCACCCGGCTCTCGACTTCAGGATCGCCGATATAGAGAAACTGGAAATAACGGAAAAATTCGATTATGTGATAATGCAGGACCTGCTGGGGAATCTGGACGACATCTGGCTGGCCTTCCGGAACCTGTCAAAAGTCACCGCTCCCGAAACCCGCGTTATAATCACCGCCTACAATCCCCTCTGGGAGCCGCTGGTTATGCTGGCCGAGGCGGCCGGGATCAAAGGTAAAGACCCGCGCCAGAACTGGCTGGCCATGGCCGATATCGAGAATTTCCTTTACCTCAACAACTATGAGGTCGTAAAGAGGGGCTGCCGTTTCCTGATGCCCTTCTATATACCGCTGGTCTCGGCTTTCTTCAACCGGTTCCTTGCGAAGATGCCTTTTTTCAAAGAGCTGGGGCTGATCCAGTTCATCATCGCGCGCGAAACGCCCGCCAGGCCCGAAGTCAAGAACTATTCCGTCTCGGTCATGGTCCCCTGCCGCGACGAGGCAGGCAATATGGAACGGCTTTTCAGGGAACTGCCCGCCCTCGGCAAAAGCACGGAACTTGTTTTTGTGGACGGCAATTCTTCCGACGGCACTATTGAGAAGATAAGGGAAGAGGCGGGAAAAAGGCCGGATCTCCCCGTAAAGGTCCTCCCTCAGGGCGGAGCCTTCGGCAAGGCCGACGCCGTCAGAAAGGGCTTTGAGGCCTGCACCGGCGACATTCTCATGATACTGGACGCCGATCTGACCGTGGTGCCGGAGGACCTGAAGAAGTTCTATACCGCCATCGCCGAAGGGAAGGGAGAATTTATAAACGGCTCGCGCCTGGTCTATCCGATGGAAAAAGGCGCGATGCGTTTTCTTAACATGCTCGGCAACAAGACCTTCTCTCTCATATTTACCTGGACGCTGGGCCAGCGGATAAAGGACACCCTCTGCGGCACAAAGGTGCTGCTGCGCTCCAATTACGAAAAGATAAAAGCGGGCCGCGCCTACTTCGGGGATTTCGACCCGTTCGGAGATTTCGACCTGCTGTTCGGCGCCAGCAAGCTTAATCTGAAAATAACCGAACTGCCGGTAAGCTACAAAGAGCGCAGGTACGGCGAGACAAAAATAAGCCGCTTCCGCCACGGCCTGCTGCTTTTCCGGATGGCTTTCATAGCCTTTGTAAAGCTTAAACTGCGCTGACTCAGAC
>CAIQNV010000083.1 GCA_903873295.1 uncultured Elusimicrobia bacterium | reverse complement strand
GGGCAACCCCATGCCCGGCCTGCGCTAGTATTGTTATAATATTAACGGGCAGGGACGCGGGAGTTTTCCGGCAGGGGCGTTTATATGAAAAATAAATATTTGGTCTCGGTCTTGCTGGCGCTGGGCGGTATGGCGGTGTGGACGCTTATCACCACACTGACCCACAAGAGGGAAGCGTGGGACAGCGGGCTTTACTGGCAGTTCGGCGTGCCCGCGATGCTGCTGATGAACGCCGCCGCGGGGTTCGTGGAGCCGCGGCGGATAAAGCTGAAGGGGCTGCTCTCCGTCTCGCTTCAGCCCGTCGCCATGATGGTTAAATCGGGGGAGATCGGCTCGATGTTCCCGCTGGGGCTGATTGTGTTCCTGGTGCTGGGGCTGCTGTTCAGCGCGGGCGGCGCCGCGGGCGCCTTCGTTAAAAACAAATTCTTCACCCCGCCCGATAAACCCCGGGAGGAATAAAGGAGCAGTATGGGATTTATTCTTATAACGGAAGACGACCGCGACACCAATCTGCTGGTGGCCAAGCTCCTTGAGCCGCTGGGGATGGAAGTACGCTGCGCCTACAGCGCCCGCGAGGCCATTGAGATCCTCAGGGGCGGCCTGCCGGAGCTGCTCCTGCTGGACTATTCCCTGCCGGACATGAACGCCCTGGAAATGCTGGCCGGGCTTAAAAAAAACAAGATCCCGACGCCCCCGTTCATCGTTGTCACCGGGATGGGCGACGAAAGGGCCGCGGTAGAGGCTATGAAGCTGGGCGCGCAGGACTATATAATAAAAGACGCGACTCTGCCGTCGACCCTGCTCGATCACGTAAAAAAAGCTCTGGTCAACGCCGGTCTCCGCCGGGAGCTTGAACAAACAAAGACGCTGCTGGAAGAAGAGCGGGACAGATATAAATTACTTTTCGAAAGCACCGGCGACGCTTTGATGGTCAACAGGATAGGCCCCGGCGGGCAGCCGGCTGAGTTTACCGAGGCCAATGAGCGCGCCTGCTCCGGCCTGGGCTATACCAGGGAGGAGCTCCTTAAACTCGACCCGACGGGAATACTCGACAGCCAGACCGCGGAGCAGAGGGACAAGATAATCGCGGCGCTGGCCCGCGACGGCTCCGCCACTTTTAACGCCGTCCATCTGACCAAGGACGGGCGCAGGATACCCGTGGAAGTATCCGCCCGGATCTTTGATTACAAAGGCGAGAAATTCGCCCTCTCCCTGGCCCGCGACATCTCCGAGCGCAGGCAGGCGGAGGCGGAGCGGGAAAAGCTGCAGACGCAGCTCCTGCAGTCCCAGAAGATGGAGACCGTGGGCCGGCTGGCCGGCGGGATCGCGCACGATTTTAATAATCTGACCACGGCCATCCTCTGCTATGCCGGGTTCCTGCTGAACGGCCTGGCCGGGGACGACGCCAAACGGGAGGACGTCAAAGGCATCATGGCCGCCGCCGAGCGGGCCTCCGAACTGACCAGGCAGCTGCTGGCCTTCAGCCGCAAGCAGATCCTGGACCCCCGGATAGTGGACCTCAACCTGGCCGTGGGGGGCATACTGAATATGCTCAAAAGGCTCCTCGGCGACGACATCAAGATCGTAACGATGCTCGAAGAGCGGCCCTGCCAGGCCAGGGTGGACGCCGGGCAGCTCGACCAGGTGATCGTCAACCTGACGGTCAATTCCCGCGACGCCATGCCCCGGGGCGGAACGCTGGTGCTGCAGACGGAGCTCCTGACTCCCGAAGAGGATTTTTTCTCCAGGCATCCGGACCTGCCGCGCGGGCCACTTGTCTGTCTGAGCGTGCGCGATACCGGCTCCGGCATGACCGGCGAGGCCAGGGAGCACCTGTTCGAGCCGTTCTTCACGACCAAAGAGAAAGGCAAAGGCACAGGCCTGGGACTTCCCACGGTTTTCGGGATAGTCAAGCAAAGCGGCGGCGAGATAGAGACGGAAAGCGCGCCGGACCGCGGAACTACTTTCAGAATATATTTCCCGAATATCGGGGACGCTGTTCCCCACAGGGACAAGGAGAAAGAGATACCCGCGGCCGGGACTGAAACTATTCTGCTGGTGGAGGACGCGGAGAATCTGCGCCGCCTCGAGGAGCGGCTGCTGCGCGCCTGCGGCTACACGGTGATAGCGGCCGCCGGCGGCAAAGAGGCCCTGGAGGCGGCGGAACGCCTCGGCAAGCCGGTGGACCTGCTTCTTACGGACGTGGTCATGCCCGACATGAGCGGCCGGGAGCTGGCCCTGGAGCTGACGCGCAGGAAACTCGCGGGCAGGGTTTTATATATGTCCGGCTACACCGACGACGCCATAACAAAACACGGGGTGCTGGAGCCGGGGATAGCTTTAATGAACAAGCCGTTCACGATAGAAGCACTTTCTCTTAAATTGCGCGAGGTGCTGGACGGGCCGGCCGACCGGGCCAGGGCTTAGCCGGGAGGAAAACATCATGCCTAAAAAAATACTTGTGGTGGAAGACGACCGGAAGATGCTGGACGTTATGCGGCGCTACCTTGAGAACCGCGGCTTTTCCGTTATTTTTACCGATAACGGCTCCGAGGCGCTTATGCTGGCGCGCGACTCAAAGCCGGACCTGATAGTGGCGGACGCCGGACTGCCGGGGCTCGACGGTTTCAGTTTATGCAAAGCCGTAAAGTCTTCGGCCGGGACCGCGGCCATTCCGGTGATAATAATTTCAGGCTGTAAAACCGAGGAGGCCGATATCGTGAACGGCTACGACAAGGGGGCGGATGACTACCTTACCAAACCTTTCGCCTTCTCGGTACTGGCGGCCAAGATAAACGCCGTGCTGCGGCGCTACGGCGCCGGCTCGGGACCCGCCGCCCGCTTGGTGCGGGAACAGGGGATAGAGCTGGCCCCCGCCGCCCGGACCGTGAAACTGGGCGGTAAACCGATAGCCCTGACCCGCAAGGAGTTCGACCTGTTAACCCTCATGCTGGAAAAAAAGGGGCGGGTGCTGGGCATTCCCTACCTTTTGGAAACGGTCTGGGGCTACGACATGGCCACCTATGACAATCCCCATACGGTAGAAACCCACATTTCCTCCCTGAGAAAAAAGCTGGGGAAAAAACTTGCCGAGCGGCTGGTGAGCGTCACCGGCCACGGCTATAAATTCGAATGACCGGGGGGAAGATGAACGGACGGACGAAAGGGGAGTTCGACCCGGCTCTGGAAAGAGATAAAATGGAAGCCCTCGGGCGCCTGTCCTGCAGAGTGGCCCATAACCTCAACAATATCCTGGGAGCCATCGAGGGCTATGCCACGCTGGCCATCGCCGGACTTAAGAAAGACGATCCCGTAATAAGCGATCTGAAGGAAATACGCGGCCTGGTGGCCGAGGCCGCAGCTCTCGGGAAACAGCTTATAGTTTTCGGCGGCAGGCAGCGGCTGACGAAGGCGCCCTGCGGCATAAATGAGATAATCGCGAATACGTTGAAAAGGCCGGAACTGGCGCCGGACGGCTATTTTCAGGCGGAAGCCCTGCTTGAGCCCGGATTGCCGGAGATAGCGGCTGACGCCGAGCAGCTGGAACTTGCCCTGGCGAACCTGCTGCTGAACGCGCGCGAAGCCATGGCCGCCTCCGGGGCCAAGCCAGGCGGCGGAAAGGCGGTCATAAGCGCGGCCGCCCTGCGGCTTGAGGGCGGCGCCGTAAAAGCTCTCAATCCTCCGGAGGCCGGGGGCCTGTTCATAAAGATCTCGGTCCGGGACAGCGGCCCGGGAATAAGCGCGGAAATTTTCGAGCGCCTCTTTGAGCCCCAGTTCCTGAACAAGGAGAAAAACCATGGCCGCGGGCTCGGATTGTCACTGGTTTACGGCGTGGTTAAACAGCATAACGGCTGGCTGGAAGTAAAAAGCCAGCCCGGGCAAGGCAGCGAATTCACCCTGTTCCTCCCCGCGCTGGGGGGATAGCCTAGCTACGGGCCGGGCATGGGGTTGCTCTGAAGCCGCTTTGGGGAGGGGGGCCCCGCTTCGGGGGGAACCGCGCAACGGTTCCTGCGCGGCTGAATGGGCAACCCCATGACCGGCCCGTAGCCATGCTAAACCCGGAAACCCCGAAAAGATAACCTAATTCCCTCCTGCAAGTCTTGAACAAAATCTGAACTCCGTCTGAAGTTTCACGGAACTCCCGCTTATAGACTATAAGCAGGAGGCGTTATGAAATTGATAAGTTCAGGACTCGTCGCGATCCTCACGGTGGCCTGCCTGGCTGCTTTGCCCGCCTGCCTGGCCGCCGCCGGCGGAGAGAACGCCTACATCAAACTTTCGCAGGAAATTATCAGGTACGCCAGGACCAACGCGGTCAATAAGCTGGCCGTGCTGGACTTCGAGGCCAGGGGGCAGGCGGGAAAAACCGAGGCCGAGTACGTTTCTGAAAAACTGGGAACCTATCTGGCCGGCAGG
Source organism: uncultured Elusimicrobia bacterium (assembly GCA_903873295.1). Lineage (GTDB taxonomy): Bacteria > Elusimicrobiota > Elusimicrobia > Elusimicrobiales > UBA9959 > UBA9959. The sequence goes on along the minus strand of CAIQNV010000083.1, from coordinate 1,875 downwards.
AAATCCCCCGCGCTTATAGAGAGGGCCCTGCTGGAAAAAGTCCTGAAAGAGGCGAAGCTTTCCTCCGCGGCCGACAACCCGGCCGGCAGCCCGCAAATGCTTCAGGATATTTTTTCGATAGACGCGATAGTGACGGGAACGGTGTTCGCGGGGGGGGGGAGGCTTAAAATTCTCGCCAGGCTTATCGACATAAAGACCGGCAGGGTGCTTTTCTCCGACGAAGCCGAGACCGCGACGGAGCAGCCGGACCCGCCGGCCTCCTTCAGCGACCTGCGGGAGGCTGCGGGCGCTTCCCCGCTGTACGCTTCAGCTCCGGCGGCCGGGGCGCACCTGGACCTGCCCGGCTTCGCCGATCCCGCCGAGGGGGACACTTTCGTCGACACCGCTCCGGACCTCCGTGAGAGACCGGCCGCTTACAATGACAGCTCCTGCACCTACAGGCAGCAGCAGCTTACGAAGCTGAATTCCGAACTGGTGGACACGAAGGCTAAATACTGGGCGGATAAAATGAAGGAACCCGGCTTCAACGCCCGCGGGCTGAGGAAAAACCCGGGCAGCGAAATAAGCGACCCCCAGCTTAAAGCCAGATTTTACAAACTGCTTAAGCGGTACGACCAGGACCCTCCCGCGCCGCCCGAACCCGAACAACTCGCCAAAGTCATTAACCTCATAGCCTACGAAAACCGCCTGGATAACGACTGCGCCTTATAGGTTAGTGTTCAGCGGTATGTTGCCCAAAAGTTCTGATCCAGAAGCCTGTCCGGCTTAAAAGTTTTATCCCGGACAGGCCTCTTTTTTGCACGGGGAAATGTTGACCTGTTCGAGTTGTTTTTGTTAATATTTACTCAGATTAGTTTCAGGGGGAATAGTATACTTATAAATAGAAGCGTTTTCAGTTGGCGCGGGACTTTGTTGAACCCGCGCTTCCGCGGCATATTTAAGCGTACAGGCAAGGACCAGCTATGAGCGCCAAAAACAAAAATTCAAAAAAGATCAAATCCACCCCAGCCGCGGAGCCGGCCGCCCCGGCGGCGCAGGCCCATAAACCGGAGAACTTCCCCATAGTAGGCATAGGCGCTTCCGCCGGCGGGCTGGCCGCCTTCGAGGCTTTCTTCTCCGGCATGCCGGCGGACTGCGAACCCGGGATGGCTTTCGTGCTGGTGCAGCATCTGGCCCCGGACCATAAGAGCATCCTCACCGATCTGGTGCGCCGCTACACCCGCATGCAGGTGTTCGAAGTGGAGGACGGCATGCCGGTGCGCCCCAACTGCGCCTACATCATTCCGCCCAACTGCGATATGGCGCTGCTGAACGGCGCGCTGCACCTGCTGGAGCCGGCCGCGCCGCGCGGGCAGCGCCTGCCCATAGATTTCTTCTTCCGGTCGCTGGCGCACGACCAGCGCGAGCGCGCCATCTGCGTGGTGCTGTCCGGCACCGGCTCCGACGGCACGCTGGGCGCGCGGGCGATTAAGGGCGAGGGCGGCATGGTAATGGCGCAGACCCCGGAGACCACGGAATTCGACGGCATGCCGCGTAGCGTAATCGCCACGGGCCTGGCCGACTACGAGCTGCCGCCGGCCGCAATGCCCGCCAAGCTTATAGCCTACGCGGCCCGCGCCGGCAACCTGGCCGCGGCGGCCGCCCCGGCCTCGCAGAACGAGAGCCTGCTTAATAAGATCTTCGTGCTGCTGCGCGCCCAGACCGGGCACGATTTATCCAGCTACAAGCCCAGCACCATCACCCGCCGCATAGAGCGGCGCATGGCCGTGCAGCAGATAGAGACCATGGCCGGCTATGTTAAATTCCTGCAGGCCACCCCGGCCGAGGTGGAGGCGCTGTTCCGGGACATGCTGATAGGCGTCACCAATTTCTTCC